>NZ_NPJL01000042.1:0-88788 GCF_002251325.1 Prevotella sp. P4-67 | reverse complement strand
GTTTTGCTTGTTTTCTTTTTGCAACACTAAGATAAGTGAAAATTCTGACATGGCAAAATCCTGGGCAACTTTTTGTTGCTCAGGAACTTATAAATAAAGTTAAATTATAGTGTTGCGGAATTAAGGAACAGTACACAAAGGTATAAACATACGAAGTAATACGCCCTTCGTTTAACAAGATTTATCGTTTTTAACATCTGGTGAAGTTCACTATAAGTATGCGAATGGCAGTCGCCCCATGCCAGGCGGGTAGCTACGAAGTATGTTTTTCTGTCTATACAATTGCCTTTGATTCTTCTTCAGAAACTCTTCGATTTTATCCCAAGAAACCAATCCTTTTCCGCCACCATCATATGTCGCTTATAAGCTATGAGCGTGTTCTGTTCTACAAGTTGTTGTCAACCAGAAGTTTTATAGGTCTTGACTAAGTCATGCCATATATCCCTTAAGGCCTTTGTCGATAACCAGCTAATTATCTTCCATCATTCTAAAAGGCGGAAGAACCAAAAAAAAGACCATGGAAATGCGAAAAAATCGCAGTTTTATGGATTTTCTCTCTAAAAAACAGTACTTTTGCAGATAATATGACACTTAGCGACGCTTTCAAACAGGTCAAGGCCTTTGCGCGTATCGATGGCGTGTTCATGGCAGTGCTGTGGGCAGCCAGTTTTATGGCCATCATCTTCGACCCCCAGTCCGTGTGGGGCACGATGCTTGCCATAGCCACTCCCTTTGTGGCCGGCGCACGCCTCAAGGTCTTCCGTGACCGCGCCCTCGACGGAGTCATCTCGTTCCGTCGTGGCTATGCCTATCTGTGGTATACCTTCCTCTACGCCAGCCTGCTCTTCGCGGCTTTCCAGCTGGTCTACTTCCGTTTCTTCGACAACGGTGCCTTCGTCGGCATGCTGGTGGGCGCTCTCCAGACGATAGAGGCCATCTACCGACAGCAGAACCTGTCGGTGCGAGAGCTTCAGGAGGCCGTCAACACGCTGCGTGCCACAAGCGATGTGCAGTTGGTGTTCACCTTCTTCACCCAGAACATCACGTTCTGCGCCATCATGTCGCTGCCCGTGGCAGCCATCATGCGCCGAAGTTATGCCCCCTATAATAAATAATGTATATATAAAACGTAAACAAGATATGGATATATCAGTAGTAATCCCCCTCTACAACGAGGAAGAATCGCTGCCCGAGCTCTTTGCCTGGATTAAGCGTGTGATGGAAGCCAACGGCTTCAGCTACGAAGTAATATTTGTCAACGATGGTTCTACCGACCACTCATGGGACGTCATCGAGCGTCTGAGCAAGGAGTCGGAGCACGTGCGTGGCATCAAGTTCCGCCGCAATTATGGCAAGAGTCCCGCGCTCTACTGCGGATTCAAGGAGGTTAAGGGCGACGTGGTCATCACTATGGATGCCGACCTGCAGGATTCTCCCGACGAGATACCCGGACTCTACAAGATGATTATGGAGGACGGCTACGACCTCGTGTCGGGCTACAAGCAGAAGCGATATGACCCCCTGTCCAAGACCATTCCCACCAAGCTCTTCAATGCCACCGCCCGCAAGATTAGCGGTGTGAAGAACCTGCACGACTTCAACTGCGGTCTCAAGGCTTACCGCCTGGAGGTGGTCAAGAATATCGAGGTCTATGGCGAGATGCACCGCTATATTCCCTACCTGGCCAAGAATGCCGGCTTTGACAAGATTGGCGAGAAGGTGGTACACCACCAGGCCCGCAAGTATGGCAAATCCAAGTTTGGCCTTAACCGTTTCTTCAACGGCTATCTGGACCTGCTCACCCTGTGGTTCCTTTCCAACTTCGGCAAGAAGCCTATGCACGTCTTCGGATTTCTGGGCTCGCTGGTATTCTTCATCAGCTTCATCGCCCTCGCCATCCTGGGCATCAGCAAGCTGGTCGAACTGAGTCAGGGCAACTATGGCCATCTGGTCACCGACTCTGCCTGGTTCTATATCTTCCTCACCTCGATGCTTATCGGTACCCAGCTCTTCCTTGCCGGTTTCATCGGCGACCTGGTAAGCCGTAGCAACCCCAACCGCAATGATTACCAGATAGAGGAGGAGATACGATGCGGAAAATAGCGCTACTGCTTGTGGCTGTGGTGGCGGTGATTGCCTCGTGCTCGTCGATAGACTGTCCGCTCAACAATACCGTCTATACCAAGTATAGGCTGGCTGGCGACGTGACGACGCTCGACGACACGCTGACCATATCGGTCAAGCGCACATCGGGAGCCGACACCGTGCTGCTCAACAAGGCGCTGCGCGTGGACAGCTTCAGCATCCCGCTGAGCTACAGCCACGAGAGCGACGAGTACTACTTCGACATCCGTCCCGATGGCGGTGTGCGTACCATAGACACTGTGACCATCACCAAGACCAACGAACCCCACTTCGAGTCGGTAGACTGTCCAGCCACCATGTTTCATACGCTGCAGCAGGTCAAATGCACCCATCACCGCATTGACTCTGTTGTGATTAACCAGAATAAAGTAAGCTACGATGCTCAGAAACCGCATTTGCTCATCTATTTCAAGAGTCTTGGCAGTTAGCCTCATGCTTCTGCTGATGCCCCTGGCGCTGCAGGCGCAGAACCACAAGGGCAAGACCCTTACCGACCGCGACACCATACCCCTCTTCCGCGGAGTGGCAGTGTCGTTCGACCTCGTGGGCGTCATCCAGTCGGGTCTGGGCGACTATGGCCAGTACGAGGCTGCCGCCCGTCTCAATCTGCGCGACCGCTATTTCCCCGTTGTCGAGCTGGGTGTGGGCCATGCCGATGCCGACGATGTAGACAGTGGACTGCGCTACAAGACCTCGGCTCCCTACGGCCGTGTGGGTGTAGATTTCAACGTGCTGCGCAACAAGCACGACGTGAACCGTGTGTATGTGGGTGGCCGCTATGGCTATACCTCCTTCAAGTATGATGTCGACGGCACCGCTGTCAAGGACCCCGTGTGGGGCGACGATGTGGAGTACAGCTATAAGGACAACAGTGCCAACTGCCACTGGCTCGAACTGGTCGCTGGCGTCGATGCCCGCATCTGGGGCCCGTTGCGTCTGGGATGGAGCCTGCGCTACAAGCGCAAACTCACAGCCAAAGACCCCGCTATCGGCAAGGCCTGGTATATCCCTGGTTATGGTCGTTACGACGACCGTATCGGCGGCACCTTCAATGTAATCATCGAACTCTGACACCATCATCTATATGGAGCGAACAAGCAAGAAGAAACTGATAGGGCAGGGTGTGTTTCTGCTCTTTCTGATTGTGGCGACGGTCATCATCGTGCGCCAGAACCGGGCGATGCCCTACCAGCACAACAAGGGCATGATATTCGGCACCACCTACAGCATCGTGTACCAGTACGACCGCGACCTGCAAGCCGGGATACTCGACCAGCTGCAGCAGGTAGACAACTCGCTCTCTCCGTTTAACGAGACCTCCATCATCTCTCGCGTAAACCGCAACGAGACCGTCGAGGTCAACGACCTCTTCACCGATGTGTTTACGATGGCGCAGGAGGTCTCTGCCGACACCCACGGCGCCTTCGACATCACCGTGGCGCCGCTGGTCAATACCTGGGGCTTCGGCTTCAAGCAGGGCACCCCGCCCACCAAGGCAGTGATAGACAGTCTGCTGGCTATCGTGGGATATGAGAAGGTGAAACTCAGCGGACGCCATGTAGTGAAGCAGGACGCCCGCACCATGCTCGACTGCAGCGCCATAGCCAAGGGCTACGGCTGCGATGTGGTGGCGCGCTATCTGCGTGACCAGGGCGTGACCAACTATATGATAGAGATAGGCGGAGAAATCGTTGCCCACGGCGTCAACGACAAGCAGACCGCCTGGCGTATCGGCGTCACCAAGCCCACCGACGACAGTCTCAATATCAACCAGGAACTGCAGACCATCATCGACGTTGCCGACAAGGCGATGGCCACCAGCGGCAACTACCGTAACTTCTACTACAAGAACGGCCGCAAGTATGCCCATACCATTGACCCTGCCACCGGCTACCCTGTCCAGCACAGCATTCTCTCTGCCACGGTGCTCACCAACAGTTGTGCCCGTGCCGACGCCTATGCCACCGCCTTCATGGTGATGGGACTCGAGCGCGCCCAGGAGGTGCTTGCCCGACATAAGGACATGATGGCCTACTTCATCTATACCGACAGCGAGGGCCGCCATGCCGTGTGGTGCTCTCCGGCACTGCGCGACAAGATGGCCGACCCCGCCCGCTGATAGCGCCCCCCCCTCTGACACCGTAACCCCTATGGACACGCTGCATATATACGACAAGCTGCTCCAGTTTGCCCTCTTCCAGGGACTGAGCAAGGCCGACCTCGGTGCGCTGGTGACCCATACCCGTCTGGGTTTCCACAAGTATGCCGAGGGCGACACCATAGCGCGTGCCCAGACCACCTGCGACCGTCTCTTCTTTCTCATCGACGGTAGGGTAGAGGTCGTCACCTCTGCCGACAACGGGTCCTATGCGGTGGCAGAGACCGCTGCGGCTCCGCTCTTGTTCGAGCCCGAAGCGCTGTTTGGCGTGAGCCCCCATTATGCCAGCCTCTACCGCGCCCTGACGCCCTGCAGCGTCATCGGCATCGGCAAAGACGAAATCTATAAGTTGATAGACCGTTTTCCCATCTTCCGTATCAACTACTTCAATCTTCTCTCTGCGCTTATCCAGAAGCGACACGCCCGCTGTTGGCGCAGCCACGGCGAAAGCATCGACAGCCGCGTCGTCGACTTTGTCCATAGCCACAGCCGCTACCCCGTAGGCGCCAAGCGTGTGGTCGTCAAGATGGTACGCCTGGCCCAAGAGCTGGGTTGCAGCCGTCTCGAGGTGTCGCGCGCATTGCATCGGCTGCAGAACCAGGGGCGTCTGCAGCTCTTCCGGGGAGGATTTGTGGCCGACCTGGCAGCCCCAGCCCATCAGCAACCCACTCCAGACACTTTCCGACAATGAACAGAAACAATATATTATATAAGGTGTACCGGCTCTATGCCGACGGTTTCCGCACCATGACCCTCGGCCGGGTGCTGTGGGCAGTCATCCTCATCAAGCTATTTGTCATCTTCTTTGTGCTGAAACTCTTCTTCTTCCCCGATGTGCTGGAGCAGAAGGCGCACGACGGCGACAAGGCGGCCTATGTGGCTGGCCAGCTGGTGGGGCGCTGACCCGATGGCGGCGACGCCCCTTAGAAAACTTAAGACAATCATCAATCATCTTAAAATTATAAACAATGACACACCTGTTGACAATCGACCCAACCCTCATCGACTGGTCGCGTGCGCAGTTTGCACTTACAGCCATCTACCATTGGCTCTTTGTGCCGCTCACGCTGGGTCTGGCCCTCATCATGGGCATTATGGAAACGTGCTATTATCGCACAGGTAAACTATTCTGGAAAGAAACTGCCGTGTTCTGGCAGCGCCTGTTTGGCGTCAACTTCGCCATGGGCGTGGCTACGGGCATCATCCTCGAGTTTGAGTTCGGCACCAACTGGAGCAACTACTCCTGGTTTGTGGGCGACATCTTCGGCGCCCCGCTTGCCGTCGAGGGCATCGTGGCGTTCTTCATGGAGAGCACCTTCGTCGCCGTCATGTATTTCGGCTGGGAGAAGGTGTCGCGTGGCTTCCACCTCGCCTCTACATGGCTCACTGGCCTGGGTGCCACCATCTCGGCATGGTGGATACTTGTGGCCAATGCGTGGATGCAGTACCCCGTGGGCTGCGAGTTCAATCCCGACACCGTGCGCAACGAGATGACGAGCTTCGTCGATGTAGCCCTGTCGCCCTTTGCCGTCGACAAGTTCTTCCACACCGTCACCTCTACCTGGGTGGTGGGCGCCGTATTCGTGTGCGCCGTAAGCTGTTGGTATCTCTTGCGCCGCCGTGAGCAGGAGATGGCACGCCAGAGTATCCGCATCGCCAGCATCGTGGGCATCGTGGCCGCTGTGCTCACCATGACCACAGGCGACTTCTCGGCAGTGAAGGTGGCAGAGACCCAGCCCATGAAGCTGGCAGCCATGGAGGCACTCTACGACGGAGGCGAGGGCGTGTCGCTCACCGCCATAGCCGCTGTCAACCCTTTGGAGCAGCCCGACTATGCCCAGGGCGGCGAGGCTCCGCTGCGCATAGCCATCCCCAACGGACTCTCCCTGCTTGCCACCCACTCGATAGACGGCTACGTGCCCGGCGTCAACGACATCCTCAACGGCTATACCCGCGACGGCAAGCGTGAACTCTCTGCCGAAGAGAAGATGGAGCGTGGCCGTAGAGCCATCACCTCCCTTGCCACCTACCGCAGGCTGAAGGCTGCCGACGCCACCGACGCCCGACTGGACAGTCTGGCTGCCCAGCTGAAGCAGGACATGCCATATTTCGGTTATGGATATATCAAGGACCGAGCCGAACTGGTGCCCTATATCCCCGTCAACTTCTACGCCTTCCGCATCATGGTGGGCGTGGGGTCGCTCCTCATGCTCTTCTTCCTCGTCATCGGCCATATCGCCTGGCGCAAGGACATCACCGCCACCCATCGCTGGCTGTATCTGGCTGCCCTGGCGATGCTGCCCCTTACCTATATCGCCAGCGAGGCAGGATGGATAGTCGCCGAGTTGGGCCGACAGCCTTGGGCCATCCAGGACATGATGCCCACGGTGGCAGCCGTCTCCGACCTGCAGTCGGGCAGCGTGGCCCTGACCTTCTTCCTCTTCCTGATACTCTTCACCGTGCTGCTCATAGCCGAGGTAAGCATCATGTGCCGTGTCATCAGAAACTATAATGCCAACAAATAACAACTTGTGAAACCCTATACATCATAATATGATTATGACTTACGAATTCCTACAACAATACTGGTGGTTTATCGTCTCGCTGCTTGGGGCGCTGCTTGTGTTCCTGCTCTTTGTGCAGGGCGCCAACTCAATGGTTTATAGCCTTGGCCGTACTGAAGAGGGACAGCGCAAGGTGCTCGACTCTACCGGACGCAAATGGGAAATCACCTTTACCACGCTCGTCACTTTTGGCGGAGCCTTCTTTGCCTCGTTCCCTCTCTTCTACAGCACCAGCTTTGGCGGAGCCTACTGGCTGTGGATGATTATCCTCTTCTCGTTTGTGCTGCAGGCAGTGAGCTATGAGTTCCAGCTCAAGAAGGGCAATCTGCTTGGCACCCGCACCTACCGATGGTTCCTCATACTCAACGGCATCGTGGGTCCGCTGCTGCTCGGTGGCGCTGTGGCTACATTCTTCGACGGCTCAAACTTCCTGGTAGAGAAGGCGTCGCTGACCGATGTCGGCTCGCCCGTCATCAGCCGCTGGGCCAACGCCTCCGCTGGACTCGACGCGCTGCTCGACGTGTGGAACCTCGTGTTTGGTCTCGCCGTGATGTTTCTGGCGCGCATGCTGGGCACGCTCTATATTATAAATAATGTGGACGACGAGGACATCCGCTCGCGTGGCAGCGTGCGCCTCATCGGATGCACGGTGCCCTTCCTCGTGCTGTTCTTGGCCTTCTTTGTGAGACTGCTGCTCAAGGACGGATATGCCGTCGACGCCGCCACGGGCGTGGTGTCGCTGGAGCCGATGAAGTATCTGCACAACTACCTTGCCATGCCGCTGCTCGTCGTGCTCACCCTCGCGGGCGTGGCGCTGTTGCTCTACGGCGTGGTGCGCACCATCGTCAGCAAAACCTATATCCGTGGCATCTGGCCCGCCGGTGTGGGCGTGGTGCTGGTCGTGCTCTCTCTGCTGTTGGTGGCAGGCTATGCTGATACCGCCTACTATCCCTCCAATGCCGACCTGCAGTGCTCGCTCACTATTGCCAACAGTTGCAGCAGTGAGTTCACGCTCCGCACGATGTTCTACGTGTCGCTCCTTGTGCCGTTTGTCTTCGCCTACATCGCCTACGTATGGCGCGTGATGGACAGGAAGTAAAGCGATAGCCCCCATATTCCCGAAGGGGATGACTCCGTAAGGTTCAGCGGTTTTCCCGCGCCCCAAGGTGTCATCCCCTTCTGTCGTTTCTATCGCCGGGGGGCGCTTCGCCCGCAGCCCCGTCATGACTGGGAATGGCGACAAACCGCCCGTGACCGCAAATAAGTTGACGGCGAAGTGGGAAATACTGAAATCATGGTTTGCCACACATAAATCGCAGTTCGAAATACAGAAATCAAACCCTGAAATCATCGCCAATGCCATCTCTGTGGGAAATGGCTTGGTGGGCAGCGGTCTGGAGCGGGTCTGGGTGGCGCCGTAGGCAAGTTCCTGTGTCGCGAAATGGGCGAGGGGAGTGGCGGCTCAAAGCCCGCTCAAGGCATGAATGACAGCGGCCGTCGCCAATGGAAGTAAAACATTAGTTAAAAAAATGGATATAATGGCTTGAATATGTTAGTTTTTTACTATTTTTGCATAAAATAGGCGACACCTCGGTTCTCGGACAGTCTCATGGCAGACAGGAGCGCCGTCACTGCATCGAAATCAACTACGAATAGTATGGACATTACAGCAAATATAGACAAAACTCAGGAAAATCCCTTTTTCCTGCCTTATAACACCCCTCACGACACTGTTCCTTTTGATAGAATAAAGACCGAACACTATGAAGAGGCGTTCATGGAGGGTATACGTCGTGATGATGAGGCTATCGACAAGCTCATCAACGACCCCGAAGAACCCACCTTTGAGAATACTCTCACCCGAGTAGACCTGAGCAAGGGCGAGCACTATTATGATTTGCTCGACCGCGTGTCGAGCGTGTTCTCGTGCATGCTCAGTGCCGAGACCAGTGATGAGATGGACGCCCTGGCCCAGAAGCTCAACCCCATACTCACCAAGCACGCCAACGACGTGTCGCTCAACCGTCGTCTCTTTGAGCGCATCAAGTATGTCTATGAGCACCATCGTGAGCTCACGCCCGAGGAGAGTATGCTGCTGCAAACCTCTTACGACGGATTTGTGCGCAGCGGTGCCCTGCTCAGTGACGAGGACAAGGAGAAGCTGCGCCGGCTGACCGAAGAAGCCAGCATGCTCTCGCTGCAGTTCTCTCAGAACCTGCTGAAGGAGAACAAGGCATATCAGTTGCACATCACCGATGAAGCAGAGTTGAGCGGACTGCCCGACACACAGCGTGAGGCTGCCGCCCAGGCTGCTGCCGAGAAGGACAAGGAGGGTTGGGTGTTCACGCTCGACTTCCCCAGCTATTCGCCCTTCATGACCTATGCCGACAGGCGCGACCTGCGTCGTGAGATGTATATGGCCCACATGACCGTATGTACCCACGACAACGAGCAGAACAATCTGGAGATATGCAAACGGCTGGTCAATCTGCGCCGCGAGGTGGCACAGCTGCTGGGATATGACACTTATGCCGACTATGTACTGGTGCAGCGCATGGCGACCAATACCGCCAACGTCTATCGTCTGCTCGACGACCTCATCGAGGCTTACAAGCCCACCGCCGTCAACGAGATGGAAGAGATAGAGCAGATGGCGCGCCGCCACGAGGGCGACGACTTCAAGCTGGAGCCCTGGGACATCTCCTACTACGCCCACAAGCTCAAGATGGAGCGCTATAATCTCGATGCCGAAATGCTGCGCCCCTACTTCAAGCTGGAGAACGTCATCGGCGGCGTCTTCGGACTGGCTACCCGTCTCTACGGCATCACCTTCAAGGAAAACGCGGATATCCCCGTGTATCATCCCGATGTCAAAGCCTATGAGGTGTACGACAACGACGGGAAGTATCTCGCTGTGCTCTATGCAGACTTCCATCCGCGCAAAGGCAAGCAGAACGGAGCATGGATGACAGAGTTTCAGGGACAGTGGATAGACCGCAAGGGCAACAATGTGCGCCCGCATGTGTCACTGGTCATGAACTTTACCAAGCCCACGGCCGAGAAGCCGGCACTGCTCACGCTGAGCGAGGTGGAGACCTTCCTGCACGAATTTGGTCACTCGCTCCACGGCATGTTTGCCAACACCCGCTTCCAGAGCCTCTCGGGTACCAACGTGTGGTGGGACTTCGTCGAACTGCCCTCCCAGTTTATGGAAAACTATGCCGTAGAGAAGGAATTCCTCAGTACCTTTGCCTACCATTATCAGACCGGCGAGCCTCTGCCCGACGAGCTTATCCGCCGCATCGTGGACAGCCGCAACTTCATGGTGGGCTACAGCTGTCTGCGTCAGGTGAGTTTCGGTCTGCTGGATATGGCCTACTACACCCAGCGCGGCGTCTTCGATGAAGACATCATCGACTACGAACACAAGGCTTGGGCCAAGGCAATGGTCACTCCGCAGCTCAAGGACACATGCATGACGGTGCAGTTCTCCCACATTATGGCGGGCGGATATGCTGCCGGCTACTACAGCTACAAATGGGCTGAGGTGCTCGACGCCGACGCCTTCAGCGTCTTCAAGAAGCACGGCATCTTCGACCGTGCCACCGCCCAGAGCTTCAGAGACAATATCCTCTCGCGTGGCGGTACCGAGCATCCCATGACGCTCTACAAGCGCTTCCGCGGTCAGGAGCCCACCATCGATGCACTGCTCGAGCGCAACGGAATAAAAAGCGACACCCAATAACAACATACTGACATGACAGAAGAAGAGAAGCGATACCGCCTTGACCTGCGTTATCTGCGCATGGCACATATATGGGCCGAGAACTCCTACTGCCGTCGCAGGCAGGTAGGGGCGCTGGTGGTCAAGGACAAGATGATTATCAGCGACGGCTATAACGGCACACCGAGTGGGTTTGAAAATGTGTGTGAAGACGAGAACAATCTCACCAAGCCCTATGTGCTGCACGCCGAAGCCAACGCCATCACCAAGTTGGCACGTAGCAGCAACAACAGCGACGGCTCTACGCTCTATGTCACTGCCTCGCCCTGTATAGAGTGTGCCAAGCTCATCATCCAGGCAGGCATCAAGCGCGTGGTCTATGGTGAGAAGTATCGTCTTGAGGATGGTATCAACCTTCTGAAGCGTGCAAATATCGAAGTGGTTTATCTTAATGCAAACGACAATGAATCAGAAAAAGTCTAACAGATTCACTCCGCTGCTGATGGCCCTGTGCATCATCATCGGCATCATCATCGGAACATTCTATGCCAATCATTTCTCGGGCAACCGACTGAATATCATCAACAGCGGCAGCAACCGCCTGAGCAATCTGCTGCATATCATCAGCGACCAGTATGTAGACGAGGTCAACATCGACTCGCTGGTGGATGTGGCTATCCCTCAGATTCTCTCCGAGCTCGACCCTCACTCTGTGTATATCAATTCCAAGCAGGCACAGACTGCCACCGACGACCTGAAGGGTTCGTTCTCGGGTATCGGTGTCGAGTTTGTCATCCGACAGGACACTATTCACATCCAGGGCGTCATCAAGAACGGTCCCGCCGAAAAGGCCGGCGTTCTGGCAGGCGACAAGATTGTGAGCGTGGATGGCAAGCCGTTTGTGGGTAAGATAGTGACCCAGGAAGAGGCCATGCACAGGCTCAAGGGCCCCAAGGACACCAAGGTCAAGATAGGCGTGGTGCGCTATGGCTCCAAGATGGTCCATACCTTTACCATCACGCGTGGCGACATCCCCCAGAAGAGCATCGCCGCCACCTATATGCTCGACGACAAGACCGGCTACATCCGCGTGAAGAAATTCTCTGAGACCACCTATGCCGAGCTGCTCATCTCGCTGGCCAAGCTCTCGCAGAGCGGGTTCACCAATCTCGTGATAGACCTGCGCGACAACACCGGCGGCTATCTCGAGACGGCTGTGCAGATGGCCAACGAGTTCTTGCCCAAGAACCGTCTGATAGTATATACCCAGGGCCGCAAGCAGCCCAGACAGGAGTTCCTCTCCGATGGTCGCGGCAGCTACAAGGATATACCGCTTGTGGTGCTTATCAATGAGGGCTCGGCCTCTTCGTCTGAAATCTTTGCCGGCGCCATCCAGGACAATGACCGCGGTACCATCATCGGCCGCCGCTCGTTTGGCAAGGGCCTTGTGCAGAAGCAGATGGAGTTCCCCGACGGCAGCATCATCCGTCTTACCACCGCCCGCTACTACACTCCTTCGGGCCGCTGCATCCAGAAGCCCTATACCATGGGCGACGAGTCGTTCTACGCCCAAGACCTGGTAGACCGCTATCAGCACGGCGAATACTTCTCGCAAGACTCCATCAAGCACACCGGTCCGGCTTATCACACCCATATCGGACGCGTGGTCTATGGCGGTGGCGGCATCACCCCCGACATCTTCATCCCCGAAGACACCCTGGGTATGACGTCATATTACAAGCGGGCTGCCATGAGCGGACTGATACTGCAGTTTGCCTACGACTATACGGATGATAACCGTGCCAAACTGAACGGGTATCGCAACATGCAGTCGCTTTACGACTATCTGAAGACGCAGAACCTCGTGGAGCGATTTGCCTCCTATGCCGACCGCAACGGTCTGCAGCGACGCAACCTGATGATACGCAAGTCGCACAAGCTGCTCGACCAGTATATCAACAGTCGCATCATCTATAATATGCTCGACGAGGAGGCTTGGAACGAATACCTCAACCAGGACGATGACAACATCAGGGCTGCTCTCAATGTTTTTGCCCAGGGCAAGGCGTTTCCCAAGAAGCCGGCAGTCAAGAAAAAGGCAGTGAGGAAGGTCGCCGTGAAGAAGGCGGTGGCCAAGCACAGAAAATAACATAATCACCCAGGCGATATGTCTAAGAAGGAACTAAGACAACTTATCCGCCAACGCAAGCGACAGTTCACCCAGCAGGAGTTGGGCGAACTGTCGCTTGCCGTTGTGGGGCGTCTGTCGGCCCATAAGCGGATGGCAGAGGCACAGACCGTGATGCTCTATTGCTCGTTGCCCGATGAGGTGGACACACATGGGCTCATAGACACGCTCTACGGCGAGGGCAAGACCGTGGTGCTGCCTGTGGTGACCGGCGAAGGCGAGATGGAGCTGCGCGTCTATCATGGCGCCGACAGTCTGCGTCGTGGCGCCTTCGACATACTCGAACCCGTGGGCGAGCGCTTTACCGACTATGAAAGCATCGACCTGGCTGTCATTCCCGGCATGGCCTTCGACGACAGCGGCCAGCGGCTTGGGCGCGGCAAGGGTTACTACGACCGCTTCCTGGTCAATCTCCCTCACTGTTATAAGATAGGTATGTGTTTCGACTTCCAACGCGTGGAGCATGTGCCGTGTGAGTCTACCGATATCGCCGTAGACGAAGTGATATAACCTACAGACAATAGATATGAAACGCATTATCCTCATGCTGATGATGGCGACGGGCGTCATGACCTCGCTTGCCATTACGCCCATAGACTCGCTCGAGCTGCGCCGTCTGCAGCAGATGGCAGACTCGGTGGTCGACGAAGCCCGCAGGCTGTATCTCTATGAGTATCTGGCTTGGCACAGCGCCGACGAACTGACCAAGCACAAGGTGGATGTGAAGAAAATCGGCATGGGAGGCGTCACCGTCGACGACAACGGCATCATGCACTACATCTATGTGGACAAGAAAGGCGAGCTGCTGCTTGATTATGTGCTCGACCCGCAGTCGATGTTCTCGATAACCACGACCAAGAAGCGTGCCCTCGACAACAGTGAGATGCAGGCGATGGTCTTGCGGACACAGGCCATCAAGACGGTGGTGGAGACGTGTGGCGACAGCATCTTAAACTATAGCTCCGCCGACGGTACGCTCAATTTCGACGTGATACCCATGGACAACGGCCGGCTCAGGATGTACATCATCCAGGGCACGACCCATACCGATGTGCAGCCGTTTGGCAATGATTATGTCATCGACCTGGACGGCAGGCTCCAGGTGACCTCGTTCAGGCGGCTGCACAACTTCTATATAGAGATACCCATCGGCAATGACTCCAACTCTATCTCGCACAGGCATGCTCCCGACAGCGGGATGATTACGGCTACCGACATCGTCAGCTTCATGCTCTACGGCCACGACCTCTTCGGTCTGGGGTCGACCTACGTGACCTTCAAGCCCCACGCCGACGGCGAGGGCTACGTTGTGGTCTTCGACACCAATAGCTTCAAGGCCGTGGTGATGACCCAGGGTATGGTCGAAAAGTTTGTGAATGAAGACAGGAAAGATAAATAAGGAATAAAAGCCTCAGTAGATGCGCACATCGGCGATGACCATGGCGCCTACTTCGGCATTGAGACGCTGTACCAACTTGGAACGCATCATAGACAAATCCTGCCTGAGGGCGGGATTTGTTATTTTTACAAACAACGTCTGGTTCTTGATGAACTTCTCGCCGGTATATCTGCCCACGGTGGTGCCGGTCACCGTCTCCCAGGCGTCGATAACTCTCCGCTGCAGCAAGGGCGTCTCCAGCCCCTGGTCGCGTAGCAGGTGATTGATAACATCACCGATTGATTTTACATTGCGCTTAAACATGATTGTCGTCCTCCTTGCGTTGGGTGATTTCTCCATCTTCCACCTCAAACAACTTATAGTCCATCGCGCTGTGCTGGAGTATACGGTCCAGGTGGTCACGGTTGGTGTCGGTGATGAATATCTGCCCGAAGTTGTCGGCCGATACCAACTTCACAATCTGCTCCACGCGGCGTGCGTCGAGCTTGTCGAATATGTCATCGAGCAAGAGCAGCGGCACCGTGGCCGTCACTGTGCGCTTGAGAAACTCAAACTGTGCCAGCTTCAGCGCCAGTACGAACGTCTTGTTCTGCCCCTGGCTTCCCTCGCGCTTCATCTGATAGTCGCCGAGCATCATCTCGATGTCGTCGCGGTGTACGCCATGGAGCGAGTAGCCCACGGCGCGGTCTTTGGCCCTGTCGCGGCGTATCACGTCGATGAGCCGTCCGCGCTGGCAATGAGAGATGTAGCGCAGGCTCACTTTCTCCTTGTTCTCGGATATGGTCTCGTAGATGTGCTGGAACACGGGAATGAGCTGGCTGATGAACTCGTCGCGCCGGCGATAGATAATCTCTCCCTGTGAAGCCATCTCCTCCTCCCAAATATCGAGCAGGGCAGGGTCGGGCTCAGCCTCCATCTTGAGTAGGGCATTGCGCTGTTGCAGGGCCTTGTTGCAGCGCATCAGGGCATCGGCGTAAGCCACATCGTACTGGCATATCACCATATCCATCAGCCTCCGGCGCTCCTCGCTGCCCCCGGCAATGAGCACGCTGTCGGCGGGCGAGACAAAGACCAGCGGGATGAGCCCGATATGTTGGGCCAGACGCTTGTAGTCTTTCTTGTCGCGCTTGAAATGCTTCTTCACCCCACGCTTCATGCCGCAGTAGATGTTGAAATCCTCACCGCTGTCGCTCCTGTAGTCGCCATCGAGCACAAAGAAGTCCTGGTCGTGCATGATTACCTGCGAGTCGATGGGCGTGAAGGCGCTCCGACAGAACGACAGGTAATAGACAGCGTCGAGAAAGTTGGTCTTTCCCACGCCGTTCTGCCCTATAAGACAGTTGATTTTGGGCGACAACTCTATCGTTGCCTCCCTTATGTTCTTGTAGTTGAGTATGGACAGTCTTTTCAGAATCATAGCGGCTTTATCCTTGCTCTCTGGGAGTGTGTTATCCCCGTGAGTGATGCAAAGTTACGCCAATTATCACGCAAAAGCAAAAAAATAGAGAAATATATTTCAATATGTGAGATTATTTGATTAATTTTGCCTTGAATATGCACGCGGCTTTCGTGGCCGTCAGCATGATTGCAACATTGGGAATAAAAACAAAAATAATAAATAAAATGACAAACAAAAAAGAACAAGCACCCGCTAACGACGTGCTTACCGTTTCTGAGGCTTTTATCACCAAATACAAAAAGCCCATCGTTATTGCTGCCGCTGCAGTAGTACTCCTCATCGTAGGTTTCTTCTGTTACAAGAATTATGTAAGCGCTCCCCGCGAGGACAAGGCTTCTACCGCTCTGGGTCTTTGTCAGCAGTATTTTGACCAGGGCATGTTTGACAAGGCTCTTAATGGCGACGGCGCCAACTGTGTAGGTTTCGTGAAGATTGCTTCTGACTACAGCGGCACCGATGCAGCCAATCTCGCCAACCTCTATGCCGGTCTGAGCTATGCTCACACCGAGAAGTGGGAGAAGGCAGCCGAGTATCTCGACAAGTACTCTACAGCTTCCGACGCACTGGTAAGCCCCGCAGCAGTAGCTGCCCGCGGCCAGGTATATGCCAACCTCAACAAGATAGACGAGGCCGTATCAGACCTGAAGAAGGCTGCCAAGATGGCCGACAGCAAGGGCCACAACGGCGTAAACAACAGTCTGTCGCCCCTGTTCCTGCTCTCAGCAGCGCAGTTGCTGGAGAGCCAGAACAAGAATGATGAGGCGCTCGAGATATACAAGGATATCAAGGCCAACTATGTCACCTCTGCTCTTGTTCAGAGCCAGGAGATAGACAAATACATCCAACGTCTGGAGGAGAAGTAATCATGGCTACAGCACTCCACCACCTCTCCGACGAGGATATAGCCAATGTGCCCGACGCCAGCAACATGTGCTTCGGCATAGTAGTGGCTGAATGGAACAAGGAGATAACCGATGCGCTGCTCAATGGCGCGGTGACCACCTTGGAGAAGTATGGCACTCTGCCCGAGAACATCCACGTCAAGACCGTGCCCGGCAGCTTTGAGCTGATTTACGGAGCACAGCAGATGACCAAGAATGACGGATTTGATGCCGTTATCATCCTCGGAAGTGTCATCCGTGGCGAGACGCCCCATTTCGACTACATCTGCCAGGGCGTCACCTACGGCATAGCACGGCTCAACTCCAACCAGAACATCCCCGTCATCTACGGACTGCTTACCACCAACGACTTGCAGCAAGCCAAGGATAGATGTGGGGGCAAGTATGGCAACAAGGGAAGCGAGTGTGCCATCGACGCCATCAAAATGGCTAAGTTCTAAAACCCATTCCAAAGATATGAAGCCCATCGGGAGCTGATACGCAGGTATCGCCCGATGGGCTTTTTTTGATGGCTGTAGGCGGCGGGTGAATGGGTGGCTGCGGCGGGGAAATGGCTGTCGGCGGCGTGGAAATGGTTGTCGGCGGTGGGGAAAAGGTTGTCGGCGGCGGAGAAGTGGCTGTCAGGACAGTGATGGCGCCCGCAGATGTGGAGTCGCTAAATATAAATAAGTTAAAAAACTATGCAGTGTTTACATTTTTTCGTAAATTTGCAGCAGGTAAACATAAAACTGAATAACATGTTGAACAAGAAAGTAGAAGAGGCTATCAACGCCCAAATCAATGCCGAACTCTGGTCGGCTTATCTCTATCTGTCTATGGCAGCTTATTGCCACGCCCAGGGCCAGCCCGGTATGGCCAAGTGGTTTGAGGTCCAGTTCCGTGAAGAGCAGGACCACGCCAAGATATTCTTCAATTATGTCGTTTCACGCGACGGAGTGGTAACCCTCAAGCCCATCGAGGCTGTGCCCACCACATGGGAGTCGATGCTCGACGTATTTGAGAGTACACTGGCCCATGAGCAGAAGGTCACCTCGCTCATCAACAACCTCTACGCACTGGCCACCCAGGAGCTCGACTTCGCCACCCAGAGCATGCTCAAGTGGTTTATCGACGAGCAGGTGGAGGAAGAAGAGAACGCCAGCACCATCATCGACAATATCCGCATGATTAAGGACAACGGATATGGTCTCTACATGCTCGACAAGGAGCTCGGCGCACGTGTCTACACCCAGGCCGCTCCGCTCGTGGGCAAAGAGTAAAACCGTCGCACCCCAGCCCCACAAGGCATCCCTCTCCGGGATGCCTTTTTTCGTTTTCGGAGGCGTCGCGACGAGCTCCGCCAAGCCCCTCGCAACGCCTGTCGCAGCCGCGGCGATGACCCTCGTTACGGCGATGGCAAAAGTAAGAATTTACAACAATTTGGAAACGTAAAAGATTGTGATACAAAGGCTTCTCGATTACCTCGGCTACTATATCCTTTACAATTATTCGCCGTTTTTCTTGCACGGTTCAGATTTTCTTCGTACCTTTGCACGCGATAATCGGAGTAACGCTTGTCGGTTTAAGGTTTTCAGACACGGTTACTCCCAGTATTCACTGGCATCCAGACACGGTGGTTTTTCTTCTTATCAATACCGTTGTCGCGAGCTTTTTTCAGGATGTGGCTCAGATGTCAAAAACAATAATTTATGAGTTTATTAACAAGAAGATTATTTGTATTATTGACTATTGGTGTGACATTTCCACTGCTGGCGATAGCAAGTGGGTCACTGGAAACTAAAAAGACCATGGATTGGAATCCCGTGATGGATGCGATAATCCAGGTAGAAAGCGAAGGAAACGCAAGGGCGGTGAAGGGCAACTCCTGTGGAGCTATGCAGATAACCCCCGTACTGGTAAAAGACTGTAACCGCATACTGCGCATGAGAGGTTCGAACAAGCGCTACACCCTGGCCGACAGATTCAGCATCAGCAAGTCGCGAGCTATGTTCCTGCTCATCCAGTCGTTTTACAACCCGCAGAACAATGTAGAACAGGCCATCCGAGCTTGGAACGGCGGTCAGAACTACACCGTGGCGAGTACACAGCGTTACCTTGAGAAAGTGAAACGTCATTTGTATTGATACAAACACAACATCAAGACTTTCATTCCTGCCTCTGGGCAGTGATGGAAGTCTTTTTTTTGTCCCTGAGCCTGTCTTGCCGGCGGCGCCGTAAACCGTCGCAAGCATGGAGTGGGGCAGGGGCGAGGGGCGGAGCCAGGTGCAGACCGTCACCCATGAGGTCGCCTCGCCAGCCTCTCACTACAGCCTCCGCCCAGGCAGCCATGGAGGCGGCCGGAAGGGCTCTGTCTGGCTCGTAGTCGACGGAGATAGCAGAGAGGTGCACAATACACTTGTTGTCAGCAGGTTTGGCGATATCCTGATGACGGTTGTCGGCTCGTAACATAAGACACGAGCCCACGTGACATAAGTCACGAGGTCACGTATCTTGCGTCACGAGCTCACGTACCTTATGTTACGAGCCGCCCAAGAGGCTGGCTGCGGTGACCGATGAACTTGCAAAGATTATGTCGGGCAACCGTGGCGACGGGGAGCGGTGCGCGGTGACGGTGGCGATGCCCGAGGAGGTAGTCTCTCCAAGTTGCCGCCGGCCGTCGGTGCACGGGTAGATGGTGTCGCTTGTGAGTCAGGTTGTCACCAAAAATGCCACTTTGCTCGCGCCTGCGGGCGTGCGTATATATAAATAGGTGTTTTTTCAGTTAATAATGACTAATGTTACCAAAAAAAGTAGTAACTTTGCAACTTGAAGGTGACAAAACGCCTTCTGCGCATAAAATATTTATTAATAACGTTATAATTTTTATGAATTTCACTTTGTTGATTACCGTTATGCTAACGGCTGTAACCTTGGTGGTGGCTGCTTATGTCATTGCCAAGCTCATCGGTCCCCGTTCGTACAATCCGGTAAAAGGTGAGCCCTTTGAGTGTGGTATCCCCACGCGCGGCAGCTCATGGTTGCCCTCGCACATCGGTTACTACCTCTTCGCCATCCTTTTCCTGATGTTCGACATCGAGACTATGTTGCTCTATCCCTGGGCTGTAGTCGTTAAGCAGTATGGAAGTCTGGCCCTCGTGAGCATCAGTTTCTTCCTGTTGGTATTGGTATTTGGCCTGGCTTACGCCTGGCGGAAAGGAGCATTGGAATGGAAGTAAAGAACAGAGCCTCTATCAAGAGCATTCCTTACGACGAGTTTAAGGACAACGACACGCTGGAGAAGATTGCCGCCGAGCTCAATGAGGGCGGTGCCAATGTGGTGGTGAGCTCACTCGACGCCGCCATCAACTGGGGTCGCAGCAACTCGCTGTGGTCGCTTACCTTCGGAACATCGTGCTGTGGTATTGAGTTTATGGCCGTAGGCTGTGCCCGTTACGACTTCTCTCGCTTCGGCTTCGAGGTGACCCGTAACTCTCCACGCCAGGCCGACCTTATCATGTGTGCCGGTACAATCACCAACAAGATGGCACCAGTGTTCAAGCGTCTGTATGACGAGATGGCCGAGCCCAAGTATGTAGTGGCTGTAGGCGGATGCACCATTAGCGGCGGCCCCTTCAAGAAGAGCTACAACGTGGTGCGCGGTATCAGCGAGCTGGTGCCTGTGGATGTGTTCATCCCCGGCTGCCCTCCACGCCCCGAGGCTATCCTCTATGGCATGATGCAGCTGCAGCGCAAGGTGAAGGTCGAGAAATTCTTTGGCGGCGCCAACCACAAGATGACTGCTGATGAGAAGAATCTCTCCATGAGTCAGGGTGGTCTGCGCGGTCTGAGCAACGAGAACCTCTCTGATGCCAACAAGTTGGGCAACAAGAAGCCTATCATCGTGACCCAAGTGCCCGAAGGCTTCGACCCACAGAAGGGACTTGATGACTAATATATAATAAGGTATAAGAATATGAAGCTGAATAACATAGAACTGAGTTTTGACAATTTCGCCGAGGAGATGGCGAAATTGAAGAACGAGAAACACTTCGACTACCTTGTTACCATCATCGGTGAAGACTTCGGTGAGGAAGGACTCGGATGTATCTACATTCTCGAAAATACAGACACTGCCGAGCGTTGCTCGGTGAGAACCATCGCCAAGAAGGTGGATGGCAGCGACGTTATCCCCACGGTAATCAATCTGTGGAAGGTGGCCGACCTGCTCGAGCGTGAGGTCTACGACTTCGTGGGCATCAAGTTCCTCGGCCACCCCGACATGCGTCGCCTCTTCCTGCGCACCGACTTCAAGGGTCATCCCCTGCGCAAGGACTTCGACATGAGCCCCGAGGCCAACCAGTTCCCCTGTACCGACGAGCCTGAGAGCGACTACACCGTAGAATACTCGCTCGACAAGAACGGTCATCTGGTAGCCACCGAGAAGAGACTCTTCGACGAAGATGAATATGTAATCAATGTAGGCCCCAACCACCCATCCACCCACGGCGTGCTGCGCCTGCAGACCGTAGTGGACGGCGAAACCGTGAAGCGCATCTATCCCCACCTGGGATATATCCACCGCGGTATCGAGAAGATGTGGGAGAATATGACCTACCCACAGACCCTCGCCCTGACCGACCGTCTCAACTACCTCTCGGCCATGATGCACCGCCACGCTCTCGTGGGCGTCATCGAAGAGGCTATGGGCATAGAGCTCAGCGAGCGCATACAGTATATCCGTACCATCATGGACGAGCTGCAGCGTATCGACTCCCACTTGCTCTACCTGGGCTGTACCGCACAGGACCTCGGTGCCCTCACCGCTTTCCTCTACTGTATGCGCGACCGTGAGCACGTGCTCAACGTGATGGAGGAAACTACCGGCGGCCGACTCATACAGAACTATTATCGCATCGGCGGACTGCAGGCCGACATTGACCCCAACTTCGTGGACAATGTCAAGAAGCTCTGCGCCTATCTGCGCCCGATGATACAGGAATATCTCGACGTCTTCGGCGACAACGTGATTACCCACAACCGTCTCGAAGGTGTTGGCCCCATGGGCAAGGACGACTGTATCAACTATGCCGTGACCGGTCCTGCCGGACGTGCCGCAGGCTGGGCCAACGATACCCGTAAGCGTCATCCCTATGCCCTCTACGACAAGGTGGAGTGGAAGGAGATAACCATGACCGGCGGCGACTCTATGGACCGCTACTACTGTCACATCAAGGAGCTCTATCAGAGCCTCGACATCATCGAGCAGCTCATAGACCATATCCCTGAGGGCGAATACTACATCAAGCAGAAGCCCATCATCAAGGTTCCCGAGGGACAGTGGTATTTCTCTGTAGAAGGAGCCAGCGGCGAGTTTGGCGTCTATCTCGACTCACGTGGCGACAAGATGCCTTACCGTATGAAGATGCGCCCGATGGGTCTGTCGCTTACCGGCGCCCTCGACCCTATGCTCCGTGGTCAGAAGATAGCCGACCTCATCACCACCGGTGCTGCCATCGACTTCGTAATCCCCGACCTCGACAGATAATAATATAATAATGTATAAGTAAAAAGAGAACATAATGATGTTTGATTTTAGTATATTAACAACCGCCATCGACAGTCTTCTGCGCCAGACCCTCGGGCTGGGCGACTTCTGGTCGATACTGATAGAGTGCGTGCTCGTGGGTGTAGGCATCCTTACCGCCTATGCGCTGATAGCCATCGCCCTCATCTTCATGGAGCGCAAGGTGTGTGCCTACTTCCAGTGCCGTCTGGGCCCGATGCGAGTAGGTCCTTGGGGTATCTTCCAGGTCTTCGCCGACGTGCTCAAGATGCTTATCAAGGAAATCTTCGTTGTCGACAGAGCCGACAAGATGCTCTACTACATCGCTCCTTTCCTTGTGATTATCGCCTCGGTGGGCACCTTCTCATTCCTGCCATGGAACATGGGTGCGCATATCCTCGACTTCAACGTGGGCCTGTTCCTCATCACCGCCATCAGCTCGATAGGCGTACTCGGCGTGTTCCTCGCCGGATGGGGTTCCAACAACAAGTATTCGGTAGTGTCGGCCATGCGTGGCGCCGTGCAGATGATTTCCTATGAGATGTCGCTCGGCCTCTGCCTGATCTCTGCCGTAGTCCTCACAGGCACCATGCAGGTGAGCGGCATCGTTGAGGCTCAGGTTGGTCCTTGGAGCTGGCTCATCATCAAGGGCCACGTGCCTGCCATCCTGGCTTTCCTCGTATTCCTCGTAGCCGGTAACGCCGAGGCCAATCGTGGCCCGTTCGACCTGGCCGAGGCTGAGAGCGAGCTGACAGCCGGTTACCACACCGAGTATTCGGGTATGGGCTTCGGCTTCTACTATCTGGCAGAGTACCTCAACCTCTTCGTTATCTCGGGCATCGCCTCTACCGTATTCCTCGGTGGCTGGGCGCCTCTCAATATCGGTATCGAGGGCTTCGACAATCTGATGAACCTCATCCCCGGATTTATCTGGTTCTTCGGCAAGACCTTCGCCGTGGTATGGATTCTGATGTGGGTACGCTGGACTTTCCCCCGTCTGCGTATCGACCAGATACTTACCCTCGAGTGGAAGTATCTCATGCCTTTGTCTCTGATTATCCTTGTGCTGATGACCGTATGCGTAGCGCTGGGCTTCCACGGATAATCTGCGAAATATCAAACCGTAATTCAACAATAGATTAATAACAAAGTATGTCTAACAATTCATATTTCAAAGGTATTGCCGATGGCGTGAAGACGCTTGCCACAGGTATGAAGACTACCATGAAGGAGTACTTCACACCCAAGAGCACCGAGCAGTATCCCGAGAACCGCAAGACTACACTCCACATTTCGCCCCGATTCCGCGGACGCCTGGTTTTCGAGCGCAACGAGGATGAGAGCTACAAGTGTGTGGGATGTACACTCTGTGAGAAGTCATGCCCCAATGACACCATCAAGATTGTTACCGAGATGGTGGAGGACCCCGAGACAGGCAAGAAGAAGCGCCAGCTGGTAGATTACCAGTACGACCTGGGCGACTGCATGTTCTGCGAGCTCTGCGTCAATGCATGTAACTTCGGAGCCATCAAGTTTGTCAACGATTTCGAAAATGCTGTCTTCGACCGTGACAAGCTCGTCTATCATCTGGACAAGGAAGTATACAAAGGTGGTTCGCTGCCCAACCTCATTGATGGCGGCGCTCCCCTGGAAATAGGTAAGTTTAACACCAAAACCAAGTAAACCGATTATGGCAAATATTGTAATGTTTTGTATTCTGGCCGTAGTCATTCTTGGCTCAGCCTTAATGTGTGTGCTGACCCGCAGCATCATGCGTGCAGCCACCTTCCTGCTGTTTGTGCTCTTCGGCATCGCCGGTCTTTACTTCCTGCTCGACTATACCTACCTGGGTGCTGCCCAGATAGCTGTCTACGCCGGAGGTATCACCGTGATGTATGTCTTTGCCATCCAGCTGGTCAACAAGCGCGCCCTCCAGGGCAAGACCGAACACTTCAAGGGCTCACGCCTGATGGGCGGACTGCTCATCTCACTGCTGGGCCTCGCCACAGTAGTGGGCGTAATCCTCAAGCATAAGTTTATCGACATGGCAGCCAGCTTGGCCGACAAGGAGGTAACCATGCAGGAGATAGGTACAGCCCTTGTGGGTTCAGAGAAATATCAGTATGTATTACCCTTCGAGTTGATATCAGTATTCTTGCTGGCTTGTATCATCGGAGGCATCATGATTGCAAGAAAGGAGGACCAGAAATGAATATTCCCGTAGAGTTTTTCCTTACACTTAGTGCATTGCTGTTCTTTATAGGTGTATTCGGATTTGTCACACGCCGCAACCTCGTGGCCATGCTCATCTCGGTCGAGCTGATACTCAACTCTGTCGACTTGAACTTTGCCGTGATGAACCGCATCCTTTTCCCCGGTGAGATGGAAGGCTTCTTCTTCACACTCTTCTCTATCGGTGTGAGTGCTGCCGAGACTGCTGTTGCGCTGGCTATTATTATTAATGTTTACCGTAACTATCACAGTGACCAGGTGAACAGTATTGAAAACATGAAATTCTAAGACACTATGTACAGTTATGCATTTTTGATACTTCTTCTGCCGTTGCTGAGTTTCCTCGTGTTAGGACTTGCGGGCATGAAGATGAAGAAGCAGGTAGCGGGTGTCATCGGCACCATCGTGCTGGGCTGCGTATTCGCCATGTCGGTATATACCGCCTACAAGTATTTCTTCGTTGACGGAAGAAATGCCCTCACTGGCGCCTACGACACCGTTACCGTGTTCAATTATAGCTGGTTGAAGTTTAGCGAGCTGCTTACCTTCAACATCGGTTTCCGCCTTACGCCTATCAGCGTGATGATGCTCATCGTCATCACTACTGTCAGCTTTATGGTTCATATCTATTCGTTTGGTTACATGGCCGAGCGCGACGAGAACTATGAGGTTGAAGGCTATGAGAAGGGCTTCCAGCGTTTCTACGCTTACCTGAGCCTGTTTACGATGTCCATGCTGGGTCTGGTGGTTGCCACCAACCTCTTCCAGATGTATCTCTTCTGGGAGCTGGTGGGCGTGTGCTCTTATCTGCTTATCGGTTTCTATTACCCCAAGCATGCCGCTGTCCACGCCAGCAAGAAGGCGTTTATCGTAACTCGCTTCGCCGACCTCTTCTTCCTCATCGGTATTCTCATCTACAGCTTCTATGTAGGCACGTTCAACTACGACCTGGCTAACGACCATGACCTGGTGCTGAAGTTGCATGGTGCAGCATTTGTCCTGCCTACCGCCCTGTTCCTGATGTTTATCGGTGGTGCCGGTAAGAGTGCAATGTTCCCGCTCCACATCTGGTTGCCCGACGCTATGGAAGGCCCCACACCCGTGTCAGCGCTCATCCACGCCGCCACCATGGTTGTGGCTGGTGTATACCAGGTGGCCAGCCTGTTCCCCATCTGGGTGACCTACGCGCCTGAAGCCCTGCACTATGTGGCCTACATCGCTGCCTTCACCGCATTCTATGCCGCAGCCGTAGCCTGCTGTCAGCGCGACATCAAGCGTGGTCTGGCCTTCTCGACCATCTCTCAGATAGCCTATATGCTGGTAGCCCTTGGCGTATGTACCGCCATCGACAACCACGAGGGTGGTCTGGGTTATATGGCCGGTATGTTCCACCTCTTTACCCACGCCATGTTCAAGGCCCTGCTCTTCCTCTGCTCCGGTGCCATCATCGTGATTATCGGCAGCAACTTCAAGGAGTATATGGGAGGTCTGCACAAGTATATGCCCATTACCAATGTCTGCTTTCTCATCGGATGTCTTGCCATCGCCGGTATCCCTCCCTTTGCAGGTTTCTTCTCTAAAGATGAAATCATCACCGCCTGCTTCCAGTTCTCTCCCTTCATGGGCTACTTCATGACACTGGTTGCCGGTATGACCGCTTTCTACATGTTCCGTCTCTACTACGTGATATTCTGGGGCCAGAGCTACTACGAACTTGACCCCGAACACCGTCGCAAGCCACAAGAGGTGCCCTTCGTAATGTGGGGTCCGCTGGTGTTCCTTGCCATCATCTCGTGTGTAGCCGGTCTCATTCCTTTCGGCCACTTTGTTTCGGCTACCGGCCAGAGCTACGATATCCACATCAACGCTCAGGTGGCTACTACCAGCATTGTGGTGGCTATCATCGGCATTGCCCTTGCCACCTATATGTACGCTCCCAAGAAGACTCCGCTGGCCGACACTCTGGCCAAGCGTATGCCTGTGCTGCACAAGGCTGCCCTCAACCGTTTCTACATCGACGACGCATGGCAGTTCTTCACCCACAAGATAGTCTTCGGACTCTTCTCTAAGCCCATCGCATGGTTTGACCGCCGCGTCATCGACGGCACCATGAACTTCATGGCATGGGGTACACAGGAAGCCGGTGAGTCTATCCGTCCATGGCAGAGTGGCGACGTGCGCCAGTATGCCGTATGGTTTATCACGGGAAGTGTAGCTATATCATTAATCCTTCTTTGTCTTTAGAGCATTATCATTATGAGTATATTAACATTATTCGTAGTTATCCCCGTCCTGATGCTCCTCGGGCTCTGGTTTTCCAAGAACCTGGCTCAGGTACGTGGCGTAATGGTAGCAGGTGCCAGCGCCCTGTTGGTCCTGGCCATCTGGCTTACCGTTACTTTTATACAGATGCGCCATGCCGGTAACACCGATCCCATGCTGTTCACCTACAGCGTGGCATGGTTCCCCTCGCTCCATATCGCCTACAGCGTAGGCGTCGATGGCATCTCGGTCGTGATGCTCCTGCTGTCGGCCATCATTGTCTTCACCGGAACCTTTGCCTCTTGGCAGGCCATGTCCAACCACAAGGAATACTTCCTCTGGTTCACCCTGCTCAGCACCGGTGTGTTCGGCTTCTTCATCTCTGTAGATATGTTCACCATGTTCATGTTCTACGAGGTAGCCCTCATCCCTATGTATCTGCTTATCGGAGTATGGGGTACAGGCGCCAAGGAGTATGCCGCCATGAAGCTCACCCTGATGCTTATGGGTGGTTCGGCGCTGCTCATCATCGGCATCCTGGCCATCTACTTCTTCAGTGGAGCCACCACGATGAACATCAATGAGATTGCGGCTATGGCCAATATCCCCGAGAATGTGCAGAACATCTTCTTCCCCTTGCTTTTCATCGGTTTCGGCGTGCTGGGAGCCCTCTTCCCATTCCACACATGGTCGCCCGACGGTCATGCCAGCGCCCCTACCGCCGTGTCTATGCTCCACGCCGGTGTGCTGATGAAGCTCGGTGGCTACGGCTGCTTCCGCATTGCGATGTATCTCATGCCTTCCGCTCTCGACACCTGGGCACCTGTGTTCCTCATCCTCACCACCATCTCTGTGGTATATGGAGCGCTCTCAGCCTGTGTGCAGACCGACCTCAAGTACATCAATGCCTATAGCTCGGTATCCCACTGTGGTATGGTGCTCTTCGCCCTCTGCATGGTAACCCAGACCGCCATCACCGGTGCCGTTATCCAGATGTTGTCCCACGGTCTGATGACAGCCCTCTTCTTTGCTGTCATCGGTATGATTTACCACCGTGCCGGCACTCGCGACGTGCGCTATCTCGGCGGACTGATGAAGGTAGTGCCTTTCCTCGCCGTTTCCTATGTAGTGGCAGGTTTGGCCAACCTGGGTCTCCCCGGTTTCTCTGGCTTCGTGGCCGAGATGACCATCTTCGTAGGTTCGTTCCAGAACGCCGATACCTTCCACCGTGTATGTACCATCGTGGCTTGTACCTCTATCGTAGTGACAGCCGTGTACATCCTGCGCGTTGTGGGCAAGATTCTATTCCAGAAGATACCCAACCCCGAGTTCCTCAAGCTCACCGATGCTACTTGGGACGAGCGCTTGGCTGTGGGTGGACTTATCTTCTGCGTAGCCGGTCTCGGTACTGCGCCTTTCTGGGCACAGGAGATTATCTACGATGCAGTAGGCCCTATCATCCAGCATATCGGCAACTTTGTTGCGATAGCCCAGTAAACTGTAATGTCTAACGATTAAGTATCTAAAAGAAATGAATATTGATTATAGTCAGTTTTTACATATGATGCCCGAAGTAAGCCTTATGGCTGTTCTGGTAATCGTCTTCATTGCAGACTTCTTTACTGCCCCGCGTGTAGCCGATGTACAGGCTGGCGCCGACTTCAAGGCTCCCCGTGCATGGTTTGGTCCGCTGGTGTGTGTGCTCATGCTTGCCCACACCCTGCTCAATCTCGCTCCCGTAGAGTCTGCCGTTACCTTTGGCGGCATGTATTATACCACACCCTCTATCGGTATCATCAAGAGCATCCTCGCCTTCGGCACACTCATCGTGCTCATCCAGAGCCGCGAGTGGATGCGCCGCCCCGATACCTTCTTCAAGGAGGGCGAGTTCTACATGCTCACCCTCGCCACCCTCTTGGGTATGAACATGATGGTAAGTGCCAACCACTTCCTGCTGTTCTTCCTGGGTCTTGAGCTGGCTTCGGTGCCCATGGCCTGCTTGGTGGCGTTCGACAAGTACCGCCACAACTCAGCCGAGGCAGGTGCCAAGTTCATCCTCACCGCCACCTTCTCGAGCGGCGTGATGCTCTATGGTATCAGCCTGCTCTATGGCGCTGTAGGCACACTCTACTTCGACGACGTAGTGATGCGACTCTCTGCCACTCCTATGGTCATCGTGGGTCTGGTGTTCTTCGTCAGCGGTCTGGGCTTCAAGATTTCTCTCGTGCCCTTCCACTTCTGGACAGCCGACTCTTACCAGGGCGCTCCCACCACCGTTACCGGCTATCTGTCGGTTATCTCTAAGGGAGCCGCAGCCTTCACGCTCTGCACCGTGCTGATGAAGGTCTTCGGTCCCATGGTCGAGTACTGGCAGTACATGCTCTTCATTGTCATCGTGCTGTCTATCACCGTGGCCAACCTTTTCGCCATCCATCAGAGCGACCTGAAGCGCTTCATGGCGTTCAGCTCTATCTCTCAGGCAGGTTACATCGTGCTCGC
This sequence comes from Prevotella sp. P4-67, assembly GCF_002251325.1. Lineage (NCBI taxonomy): Bacteria > Pseudomonadati > Bacteroidota > Bacteroidia > Bacteroidales > Prevotellaceae > Prevotella > Prevotella sp. P4-67. The sequence continues at coordinate 59,714 of NZ_NPJL01000042.1, read as the reverse complement.
CATCGTGGGCAACCAGGCCACATCGGTCTACGCCCTCAGCTTCTACGTGCTCATCTACGTGGTAGCCAATATGGCTGTGTTCACCATCATCTCGTCTATCGAGGAGCACAACAACGGCGTGGTAGATATGGAAAGCTACAACGGACTCTATCAGACCAATCCGCGTCTGGCCTTCCTCATGACCCTCGCCCTGTTCTCCCTGGGTGGTATTCCTCCCTTCGCTGGTATGTTCTCCAAGTTCTTCGTCTTCATGGCAGCTGTCAAGGGCGCCGACTTGGCCACCACCACCGGAGCGCTGGCCTACATCGTGGTATTCATCGCGCTGGTCAACACCGTGATATCTCTCTACTACTATCTGCTCATCGTCAAGGCTATGTACATCAAGCCCAACGAGCATCCTCTGCCTACATTCCAGAGCGCCACGAGCACCAAGCTCGCCCTCGCCGTTTGTACCACAGGTGTGCTGCTCTTCGGTGTATGCTCATTCATCTACGAATGGATAGCTCTGGCATAACGCAGCAAGAGAGCAAGATATACTAAATCTAACTTAATAATATCTACAGGGGATAAGTCGGTATCTTACCGCTTATTCCCTGTTCTTTTTTCTGCTTCTCCGCCTGCGCCGTCAGTTTCTCCACGACGCCCATCCGCCCGCTCGCCATCTGCAACCCCGCTGCGAGCCACTCTGAGTCGGGTCTGCGGCTTGAAATGCAGAAATCATGGTTTGCCATATTCATTTCCGAGTTTGCATTCCTCGTTTCAAACCTTGAAATCACCGCAGATGTCATCTCCTCCAGGTTTGTTTCCGTGAGCGGGAGAGTGGCACCCACTATCCGTAGTTTTCTCACGCCCTCGTTTATCGCAGCGACAGAGGCCACAGCTGCAATGTCAATGTGCTTTCTTTTCAGTTTTGTTCCCTTTGTACCATCTTTAGTCAAGATAGGCGGCGTCTTAACCATGCAAAACGAAAAAAACTTCGTGTTTTTCTTTGCATTGTCTTCGACTTGCACTACTTTGGATAAGATAGGCGGCGTCTTAACCATGCAAAACGAAAAAAACTTCGTGTTTTTCTTTGCATTGTCTTCGACTTGCACTATCTTTGTAAGAAAAATGGAGAGGTATGAATACCAGCGATAGTATTGTAATTATTCCTACATACAACGAGAAGGAAAATATGGAGAAAATCGTTCGTGCGGTTTTCTCCTTGGACAAGTGTTTTCACATCTTGGTCATCGACGACGGCAGCCCCGATGGTACTGCCCAGATAGTCAAGCGCCTTATGGCCGACGAGTTTGGCGACCGCCTGTTTCTCATCGAGCGCAGCGGCAAACTCGGACTCGGCACCGCCTATATCACCGGTTTCAAGTGGTCGCTTGAGCACAATTACGACTACATCTTCGAGATGGATGCCGACTTCAGTCACGACCCTGCCGACCTGCCACGCCTCTACTCTGCCTGTCATGACGAGGGCTACGATGTAGCTATCGGTTCGCGCTATGTGAGCGGTGTCAATGTCGTCAACTGGCCCATCGGGCGCGTGCTGATGAGCTATTTCGCGTCCAAGTACGTGCGCATGGTCACCGGCTTCAAGGTCCACGACACCACCGCCGGCTTCAAGTGCTATCGCCGCCGTGTGCTTGCCACCATCCCCCTCGACGAGATACGCTTCAAGGGCTACGGCTTCCAGATTGAGATGAAGTTTACCGCTTACAAGATAGGGTTCAAAATCAAAGAGGTGCCCGTCATCTTTGTCAACCGTCGCGAGGGTGTCAGCAAGATGAGCGGCGGCATCTTCGGTGAGGCTTTCTTTGGTGTGATGCGTCTCCGTTGGGACGGCTGGTTCCGCCATTATGCCGCCTTACCCAAAGCCTGAGCCATCCCTCTCTTTGAGTGAAGCGATTTCACGCCTATGACGATAGAAGATTTAAGCAGACTCTACGGAGCGTGCCCGCAAGCGGGTGCGCTCGTTAAGGTTTTGGCCGAACCTGCCACCCGCCATATCTATATACAAGGTGCACAGGCGTCGGCCACGCCTTTGCTCTTTGCCTCGGTGGCCGACAGAGTGGCCGTCCCCGTGGTCTTTATCCTCCCCGATGCCGACGAGGCGGGCTATTTCTACCACGACCTTACTCAGATTATGGGCCAGGAGCGCGTGCTCTTTTTCCCCTCGAGCTATCGGCGCTCCGTGCGCCACGGCCAGCGCGATGCCGCCAACGAGATATTGCGCACCGAGGTGCTCGGCCGTCTCAGCTCGCGCAGCAGTGGCGACGTGCTCTATGTGGTCACCCACCCAGAGGCTCTGGCCGAGATGGTGGCGTCGCAGCAGAACATCGACGACCACCGCATCCATCTCACCACGGGTCAGACCATCGACATCACCGATGTCGCCCATCGCCTGCGCGACCTGGGGTTCGAGATGGTCGACTATGTCTATGAGCCAGGTCAGTACGCCCAGCGCGGCAGCATCATCGACATCTATTCCTACTCGAGCGAGTATCCCTACCGCGTCGACTTCTTCGGCGACGAGATTGATACCATCCGTACCTTTGAGGTCGAGGACCAGTTGTCCAAGGACCGCAAGTCCGAGATAGACATCCTGCCCGAACTTGCCCAGACTGCCACCGAGCGCGTGTCCTTCCTGCAGTTCGTGCCCGACGATACGCTGCTCGTTGCCCCCGACTTCGACTACGTGGGCAGCGTGGTGGCGCGCGTTTATAGCGAGGGTTTCTCCTCCCAGGCTCTCACCGAGCGGCTTGAGGGCGCCACCGAGATGGAGCGCCAGCAGATAGAGCGCGAGATGCGGCGCGAGTGGGCTCTCTGTCCGCCGTCGCAGTACGACACCCTTCAGGCACGCCTCCGCCACGTGTGGTTTGGCATGAATGTGGGCGCCCATGCCGATGCCCAGTCTGGCGCCACGGCTACCATCGCCATGAACATCACCCCGCAACCCCTCTTCCATAAGAATTTCGACCTCCTGCGCCAGTCGCTCGAAGACTATCTGCTCCAGGGCTACCGCCTCTTTATCCTTGCCGACAGCGCCAAGCAGCAACAGCGTCTGCGCGAAATCTTCGCCGAGATGGGCAGCGACCGCGAGCGCTCCCACCTTGACGCCCAGCGTACCGGCATCGACTTCGAGGGCGTCGACAAGGCCCTCCATAGCGGTTTTGCCGACAATGCGCTGCGCATCTGCTGCTTCACCGACCACCAGATATTCGACCGTTTCCACAAGTACAGCCTCCGCAGCGACCGCGCCCGTTCCGGCAAGATGGCGCTTACCATGAAGGAGCTCTACGAGCTCGAGCCTGGCGACTTCATTGTCCATGTCGACCTCGGCATCGGCAAGTTTGGCGGCCTGGTGCGCGTGCCCGTGGGCGACAGTTATCAGGAGGTGATACGCATCATCTACCAGCACAACGACAAGGTCGATGTCTCCATCCACTCGCTCTATAAAATCAGCAAGTACCGCCGCCAGGACACCGGAGAGCCACCCCGCCTCTCCACGTTGGGCACCGGCGCCTGGGACCGTCTCAAGGAGCGCACCAAGAAGCGCATCAAGGATATTGCCCGTGACCTCATCAAGCTCTATGCCCGTCGCCGTCACGAGAAGGGCTTCCCCTTCAGCGCCGACTCCTTCATGCAGCACGAGCTCGAGGCCAGCTTCCTCTACGAAGATACCCCCGACCAGCTGCGAGCCACCCAGGAGGTGAAGGCCGATATGGAGCGTGCCCGCCCCATGGACCGCCTCGTCTGCGGAGATGTGGGCTTCGGCAAGACCGAGGTCGCCGTGCGCGCTGCCTTTAAGGCCGCGTGCGACTCTAAGCAAGTGGCGGTGATGGTACCTACCACCGTGCTCGCCTTCCAGCACTACCAGACCTTCCGCAACCGTCTGAAGAACTTCCCCGTGCGCGTAGACTATCTCAGCCGTGCCCGCACGGCGCGCCAGACCACCCAGGTGCTGAAAGACCTGGCCGACGGCAAGATAGACATCCTCGTGGGCACCCACAAGCTCATCAGCAAGACCGTCAAGTGGAAAGACCTGGGTCTGCTCATCATCGACGAGGAGCAGAAGTTTGGCGTCTCGACCAAGGAGAAGCTGCGCACCATGAAGACCAATGTCGATACGCTCACCATGTCGGCCACCCCCATTCCCCGTACCCTGCAGTTCTCGCTCATGGGTGCCCGCGACATGAGCGTGATGCGCACACCGCCGCCCAACCGTTATCCCGTGCATACCGAGGTCGACACCTATGGCCACGAGGTCATCGCCGAAGCCATCAACTTTGAGATGAGCCGCAACGGACAGGTGTTCTTCGTCAACGACCGCATCTCCAATCTACCCGAGATAGCCAACCTCATCCACAAGTATGTGCCCGACTGCCGTGTGGCTATCGGCCACGGCCAGATGCCGCCCGACGAGCTCGAGCAGGTCATCATGGGATTTATCAACTACGACTACGACGTGCTGCTCTCTACCACCATCGTCGAGAACGGCATCGATATATCCAATGCCAATACCATCATCATCAACGATGCCCACCGCTTTGGTCTCTCAGACCTGCACCAGATGCGCGGAAGGGTAGGCCGAAGCAACCGCAAGGCCTTCTGCTATCTGCTGGCTCCCCCCAAATCGCTGCTCAAGCCCGACGCGCGCCGCCGGCTTGAAGCGCTTGAGAATTTCTCTGAACTGGGCAGTGGTTTCAACCTCGCCATGCAAGACCTGGATATCCGCGGCGCCGGCAATCTGCTGGGTGCCGAGCAGAGCGGTTTCATGGAGGACCTTGGGTATGAAATGTATCAGAAGATACTTTCCCAGGCGGTCACCGAACTCAAGAACGATGAGTTCCAGGACATCTATGCCGACGAGATGGCTGCCGGCCGCGACATCAGCGGCGAGTTTGTCGACGACTGTGCCGTGGAGAGCGACCTCGAGATGTACTTCCCCGACACCTATGTGCCCGGCTCGAGCGAGAGGATGCTGCTCTACCGCGAGCTCGACAACATTACCGACGACCGCGAGCTCGACGCTTATCGCCAGAGGCTCATCGACCGCTTCGGACCCATCCCCCACGAGGGCGAGGAGCTCTTGCAGGTCGTGGCGTTGCGCCGGCTGGGCAAGCGGCTTGGCTTCGAGAAGATTATCCTGCGTCAGGGCCGCATGACGCTTCAGTTTGTGGGCAACCCAGACAGCGTCTACTACAAGAGCACTGCCTTTGGCAAAGCCATCAACTACATGGCTGCCAACCCGCGGCGCTGCGAGCTCAAGGAGGTCAAGGGCCGACGGCTCATGCACGTGGCGCAGATAGCCACCGTGGGCGATGCCGTGGCTCTGCTGCGCGAGATAGACAGCCAGACGCCCACCTCATTCAACGCTTGACACATTATGATTATACTCTTTTCGGTCTTGATCTATTTCGGGCTGCTGCTGGCCTTCAGCCGGCTCACCACGCGCGGCTCGAGCAATGACACATTCTTTCGCGCCAACCGCCGTTCGCCCTGGTACATGGTGGCGTTTGGCATGGTGGGCGCCTCCATCTCCGGCGTTACCTTTGTCTCAGTACCCGGCATGGTGGGCGCCAGCGACATGACCTATCTGCAGACCTGCATGGGCTTTATCCTGGGCTACATTGTCGTGGCTTTTGTGCTGTTGCCCATCTACTACCGCTACGACCTCACCACCATCTACACCTACCTCAGTCTGAGGCTGGGGCGCTGCTCCTACCTCTCCGGGGCTTCGTTCTTCCTGCTGTCCAAGATGACCGGCGCCGCCGCCCGTTTCTATGTGGTGTGCATCATCCTCCAGGAGTTTGTCTTCGACAGCATGGGCATACCCTTCTACATCACCGTGCCGCTGCTGGTGGTGCCGATATGGCTCTACACGCGCCGTGGCGGAGTGAAGACACTGGTGTGGACCGATACGTTCCAGACCCTCTGCATGTTTGCCGCCCTGATACTCATCATCGTCCATGTCACCGATGCCCTCGACATGAGCCTCGGCCAGGCGATGGGCGCTGTGATGGACAGCGGCCACAGCCGCGTGTTTGTCTTCGACGACTGGGTGTCGCGGCAGAACTTCTGGAAGCAGTTCTTCAGCGGTGTGTTCATCGTGGTGGTGATGACCGGACTCGATCAGGACATGATGCAGAAGAACCTGACCTGCAAGACGCTGCGCGAGGCGCAGAAGGACATGTGCAGCTATGGCGTGGCGTTTCTGCCCGCCAATGCGCTGTTTCTCTCCCTGGGCGTGCTGCTCATGATGCTTGCCCAGCGCACGGGCGTCGATGCCTCGGGCGACCAGCTGCTTCCTGCCTTTGCCGCCTCGGGAGAGCTGGGCATGGCGGTGGTCGTGTTCTTCACCATCGGCATCGTGGCGGCGTCGTTCTCCAGTGCCGACTCGGCCCTCACCTCGCTTACCACCTCGTTCTGTGTAGACATACGCGGGCGGGCCAACGACGAGCGCCTGCGCCATCGTGTTCACGTGGGTATGGCTGTGGTCTTCGCCCTCTTCATCCTGCTCTTCCGCGTGTTCAACAACACCAGTCTGCTCGACGCTATCTACGTCATGTGTTCATATACCTATGGTCCGCTGCTCGGCATGTTTGGCTTTGCGCTGCTCACCCGCCGCACGGTGCGCGACCGCTGTGTGCCCTATATTGCCGTCGCCTCGCCCCTCATCTGCTTTGGCATAGACACCGCCACCACCGCCCTCTGCGGTTATCACTTCGGCTACGAGCTGCTGATGCTCAACGGCCTCCTCACCTTTGCCGGCATGTGGGCGGTGAGCCGCAAGGGCGACGCCCAACCTCACCCCACGACCGGGCTGCAAGCATAGACCAGCCTTACTGCCACAGGCAACGGCCTTACCATAACCAGGGCTGGACTTCTCACATGGAGTCCAGCCCTCTTCTTTGCCGCAGCCTCGGTCGCAGCCAGCACCGTCTCCGTCTCGGTCAGATGCACCGATGTGCTGATGGCCTTTGGCGGCTCGTATCGTATGTCACGTGAGTACGTGTCGGAAGTCACGGGCCCACGTGACATACGATACGAGCCTACGTAACATAAGGTACGAAGCAGCCATGGTGGTGAATATGGTGGCTGTCAATAGCTTTTGCGGGTGTGGCGATGTCCTCTCGTATTGCTGTGGGTTGCGCGGTGGTCTGGCAGTATTGCTTGTGTCGGTCTGTCAGTGGTGTCGGAAGGTGGCAGGGCTTGCCGCCGCGACCGCGATGGGGCAGGGCAGTGGTGCGAAAACAAAAGTCAGCCATTCTCCCGTTGCCGGGCGGATGGCTGACTGTGATAGCTATGGTCTTAAGTTACTTCTTAATCTGCTTGGAGTTGTGGGCGAATATCTGCTGTTTCTTTCCGGCTTTTGGCTCGGCCACCTTGATTTTGGTGAATGAGCCGCGGTTTACGTCGTCGAGGACGATGGCTGGGCGGTAGTCGGCCTTGCGGGCGGTAAGGCGCACGTTGCGGAAGGTCACTCCGTCGGCGTGGCGCACGTAGAAGCCCCAGGCGGGCAGCTCCTTGTGCTGGGAGAACTCAGGATAGGCGCGAGGCATCTCGGGCACCTTGTCGAGTTCGTCGGTTCCCACGCGGGCGTAGTTGGGGTCGCCTCCGCCGGGGTAGACTATCTCCACATTCTCGATGCTCACATTGGTGATGTGGTTGTTCTCAAGTCCTACGATGGCCGAGGGCGAGATGTTGCGTGGGTTGTCCTCGGTAGGACCCTCATACTCGTATCCGGCATCGGGCTTGGTGCCGGGCACCTCGGCATATACGTTGGAGATATGCACATTGTCCATACGGCTGCGGCCGGGCTTGTTGGTGTCGTCGTTGACCTCGATGAGTTCATGGGCATCGCCACGCCGCTGGCCCACAACGAGATAGATGGGGTTGCCGGTGTTGATGGAGCGCAGACTGTCTACGATGATGTTCTCCACGTGTCCGCCGTCCACCGCTTGTATGGTGATGGCCGAGCGGAAGGTGTCGAAGATGGTGTTGTTGACGATGCGTATGTTCTTGAAGCCGCCTACCGATGCGGTGCCAAACTTGATGCCGCTGGCGCTCGAGCAAGCCTTGTTGTTGCGCACGGTGATGTTCTGGCAGAGGCTCTTGGCATCGTGCGACTTGAGGCAGATGGCGTCGTCGGTGGCGTCGACGTAGCAGTTCTGGATTAGCGCTCCGTTGCAGTCTACGATGTCCATACCGTCGTTGTTCCAATAGGCGCGGCTGTGCACGGTGATGCCATCGATGACGAGGTTGGTGCACTGGTCGTAGGTCTGGGTCCAGAAGGCCGGATTCTGCAGCGTAATGTTCTTGACGGTGACATGGTTGCACTCACGGAAATAGATGAGCTTTGGGCGGTTGGCCACGCGGCCCAGCTTGAGCGGGTCGTTGATGATGCCGTTGCACGCCTGTGCCAGGAAGTTGTTGGCGAGCGCGCGGCCCTGTCCCTCGATTACTCCCTTGCCGGTGATGGCTATGTTGTCTTGCTTGTTGGCGAGGATGAGTCCGTACCAAGAGTTGAGCTCCATGTCGTAGTCGTAGGGATTGGTCGACCCCACGAGTATGGCGCCTTCACTGAGGTGCAGGGTGACGTTGGACCGCATGTGGATGCTGCCTGTGAGGTAGCGGCCTACGGTGAATACGAGTCTGCCACCGCCCTGCTGTGCGATATAGTCTATCGCCTTCTGGATGGAGCGGGTGTTCATGGTGGTTCCGTCGCTCTTGATGCCGAAGAGGGTCATCTGGTAGTCTTTGGCGGCGACGTTGGCGGCGGCGATGGTCATCAGCGCTGCCAGTATCAAATGTCTTATCTTGCTCATAGTTTTATGCTGTTGGGTAGTAGGTTAATAACGGGGCTGTGTAAGACAGTCTTTGACAGTCATCTTTCCACACTCCTTGGCCTCATAGAGAGGCATGGCGGCGTCGGAGAGACCCAGGGTCACGGCTGTGACCTGGACATTGTGGCAGTGGTCAAACTGCAGTGGCGGGCAGGCATAGTTCTGCAGGGGGACGCCGCTTGTCTGCACGCCTTTGCAGCGGTCGAGGGCGATGAGGGCAGGCACCTCGGCATTGGCGTCGGCGTATCCGCGAGCGGTCTGCTCGGCAATGTCGGCGATGAGCGCGCGGCTGTTGCCGTCGATGATGCCCTTGCCGGTGATGGCTATGTCGTGCTGTCCCTGGGCATGGATGAGTGCGCGGCGGGGGCTGCCCTTATGGTCGTAGACCGAGGGAGAGGCCATGAGCACGGCTCCTTCGTGTATCACGAGGGTGACGCCCGATTTGAGCTCGATGCTTCCGGTGAGGTAGCGGCCTACATAGAAGACGAGGCGTCCGCCGCCTTGGGCAGAGATATAGTCTATGGCATGCTGTATGGATCGGGTGTTGTTGGTCACTCCGTCGCTCTTCACGCCGAAGGCTACAGCCTGATAGTCTTTGGCCATGGCCGAGATGGAAGTCAGGGCCAGCAGGGTGGCGCAGAGCAGAGTCTTTATCTTGTTCATAATAGTTATGGTTTAGGTGTTACTTGTTGCGTGTAGAGTGGTATAGCACTTCCTGTACCTTGCCCTTGCTGTCGGGCTCTATGTACTGCATGTCTTTCAGAGTCAGCCCCTTGACGTCGTCGGCAACGATAGCCGGACGGTAGTCGTGCTTGAGGGCTCGGAAGATGATGTTGTCGAAGGTGACATTCTCGGCATGGCGCAGATAGAAGCCCCATGCGGGCAGCTCCTTGAACTGGGAGAACTCGGGGTAAGACTTAATCATCTCGGGGATGCTGTCGAGGTCTTTGGCCGTGGTGCCGCGGTAGGCGAAGAGCGGGTTGCCGCCGCCGGGGGTGACTATCTCGATGTTCTGCAGCGTCACGTTCTTGATTTTGCAGGTGGGGATGCCCACTATACTGGCCGGCGAGATGTTGCGCGGCATATCCTCTACCGGTCCTTCATAGCTGTAGCCAGCGTCGGGCTTGAAAGAGGGTATCTCAGCATAGACATTGCGGATGGTAATGTTGCTCATGGATGGGCGCTTGCCCTTGTTCCATCGCTCGCCGGTACGCAGGAAGATTACGTTGCCGGTGTTGATGGACCGCACGCCATCGACCTCGATATTGTCGATGATACCTCCATCGACAGTAGCGAAGGTGATGGCAGAGCGATACGTGTTATAGATGGTAAGATTCTTGACTTTGAAGTTGCGGAAACCTCCGCGTGATACGGTGCCAAACTTCAGACCGTTGGCACTGGAGCGGCCCACACAGTCTTCGACCACCACGTTCTGGCAGATGTGGTCGGCAGAGTGGGACTTGAAGCAGAACACGTCGTCGGCAGCGTCGATGGTGCAGTGGCGTATCACCACTCCGTCGCAGTCTACGACGTCTATGCCGTCGTTGTTCCAGTACGACTTGCTGTCTACGGTGATGCCCTCGACCAGCAGATTGCGGCACTGGTCGTAGGTCTGGTTCCAGCTGGCGGGGTCGCGCAGGGTGATGCCCTCGACCACCACGTTGTCGCACTCACGGAAATAGATGTTCTGCGGGCGGTTGCCCTCATAGGGGCGGCCGTTGCGCAGCGCATCGTCGTAGAGTCCGCGGTTGATGATATCCACCTGGTTGTAGGCGGTCTGTGCGCCCTGTCCGTTGATGGTTCCCTTGCCACGGATGGCGATGTTCTTCTGTCCGAAGGCAAAGATGAGCGACTGCCAGTTGACCACGGGACTCTTGTCATAGTCCCAGGGATTGGTAGAGCCCAGCAGTTCGGCGCCGTTTTCAAGCATCAGCGTGACATCAGACTTCAGATAGATGGTGCCCGTAAGGTAACGGCCCGGCGTAAACACCAGGTTGCCGCCTCCGTGGCTGCTCACGTGGTCGATGGCATGCTGGATGATGTTGGTGTTGAGCGTGATGCCGTCGGCTTTGGCTCCGAAGTCGGTAACGCGATAGTCCCCGGCATTGGCTGTGACGCTCAGGAGTGTGCAGAGCACACAGAGCAGACTTTTAGTAATAGTTCTCATGTCGTAGATAGTTATGATTCTCGCCGCAACATGGCCGCGAGTGGTGATTGTTAGATTTCTTTACGCCTACAAAATTAACAATAATCGCCTTCTCATGTGTGTGATTTTTGATATTTGCCCCCCGCTATTTGTTTCCCATCACGCAAATTCCCCCGACACTGACCGCTGAGCCAGAGTCGGGGGAAACAGCTATATATATTATAATAAGGTGTACGTCTCAGCCAACCCTATCGGTTGAGATAGCGCTCGGCCTCGAGCGTATTTGGTTTCATCGTACGATGGAAATCAGTTTGCAGCCCAGTGCAGTCTCTATCTTCGCTATGGTTTGCATGGTGAAGTTGTGTCTGCCCGTCAACCATTTGGATACTTCAGAATCTCGCTTGTGCAGCAAGTGGGCAAAATCCTTCTGAGTGAGGTTCTTGCTTTTTAGAACTTCGCTGATGCGCTCTGCTATTCCAAAGGAAAGGTCAAATTCTGCTTTCTGCTCAGCTGGTATAGCGGTGAGGCACTGTCTGAACAATTCATTCTGTATCATAAGCTGTATGTTATATTTCAAAAGTAGCACTTTGAATATCGGTTATCATATTTTTCTCAATGGTAACTTTGCCTGACTTTTGTGCTTTGACAAGCACCCTGTCAAATGTCTGCAAGTCCATCACATAACCGCTTAGTTTCTCATCCTCTTGATATGTGCGTGTATTCTTGATGCCGCCGTTGCCAAGTATGAGAATTTGGTCAGATATGCGTAGACAGTAGAGTCGCAGTCTGCGTGAGTCGATAGCCAAGGCTTTGACATTGTAGTTCATTCTGCCTTCATTACGGAAAAAACGTTCAAGGGCACCTTTGTCAATGATCTTGGATAAAGCCATAAGGATAACATTAAAATCCTTGTTATATGTGGCATTATCCTTAAATTCAATCAGGAACTTTTCGAACTCGCTTTCTTCACTTCCGTCGAAACAGATAGAGAACATGCCTACGTTATCATTCTGCTCTATGGTTTTTAATGAAATTGTCGTCATAGTCGTATGGGTTCTTGTTGCTGCAAAGGTAAGTATAATTTCTTATTTAATTCACTTTTGAGTGAATAATTTGTGCTTTTGGCTATAAATAATCACCTATATAACACACAATTCACCACTTGCTTCAATCAAGAAGCATGTGGTGAATTGTGTAGATATTGCAGATGGAATGTCAGATACAGTATCTGTAACCAGTCTCAGCCAACCCTATCGGTTGAGATAGCGCTCGGCCTCGAGCGCGGCCTTGCATCCGCTGCCGGCGGCTACGATGGCCTGACGGTAGGTGGGGTCGGCACAGTCGCCGGCGGCAAAGACGCCTTCGACATTGGTGCATGGCGAGGCACCGAGGGTCTTGATGTATCCCTGCTCGTCCATGTCTATCTGTCCGCGGAACTCGTCGGTGTTGGGCTTGTGGCCGATGGCGAGGAAGAAGCCGTCGATGGGGAGATCGTAGTGACGCTCATCGGCTTCGCCACGTCGTGCCACCAGGTGGGCACCCTCTACGCCGTTGTCGCCATAGAGTCCTTCGGTGTTGTGCTCGTAGAGGATTTCTATCTTTGGATTTTCCTCGACGCGGCGGCGCATGATGTCAGAAGCGCGGAGGTAGGGCTTGCGCACTATCATATAGACCTTGGTGCAGAGATTGGCCAGATAGGATGCCTCTTCGCAGGCGGTGTCGCCGCCGCCCACTACAGCCACCACCTTCTTGCGGTAGAAGAAGCCGTCGCAGGTGGCGCAAGCCGATACGCCCATGCCGTTGTACTTCTGCTCATCGGGCAGACCTAGGTATTTGGCGCTGGCGCCGGTGGCTATGATGATGGTGTCGGCCTCTATCTGAGTGCCGTCGTCGATGGTCACGATGTAGGGACGCTTGGACAGGTCGGCTGCCGTCACCACGCCGTCGCGGATGTCGGCACCGAATCGCTCGGCCTGCTCGCGCAGTTCCATCATCATCTGGTTGGCATCGACGCCCTCAGGATAGCCGGGGAAGTTTTCGACGATGGTGGTCTGGGTGAGCTGACCACCCGTCTGCAGACCGCAATACTCGATGGGCTGCAGATTGGCGCGGCCGGCGTAGATGGCGGCTGTATAGCCAGCGGGGCCGCTGCCGATGATGAGACATTTGGTATGTTCCACGTTGTTATTGGGCTAAGAGTTTTTCTATTTCCTTGCTGATGTTGTCGAGGCTTTCGGTGGGCTCGAAGCGGGCTACCACCATACCGCGCTTGTTGATGAGGAACTTGGTGAAGTTCCACTTGATATCGCTCTTCTGCTTGTAGTCAGGGTCTGCCTCGCTGAGCATCTTGTCGAGGACTGGGGTGAGGGGATGGCTCTCGTCCCAGCCGGCAAAACCGCGCTGCTCCTGCAGAAAACGGAAGAGAGGGTCGGCATCGTCGCCGTTGACCTTGACCTTCTTGAAACGGGGGAAGTCGGTGCCGTAGGTGAGTTTGCAGAAATTGTGGATAGACTCATCGGTACCGGGGGCCTGCTGGCCAAACTGGTTGCAGGGGAAATCGAGGATTTCAAAGCCCTGGGTGTGATATTTCTGATAGAGGGCTTCGAGTTCCTCATACTGAGGAGTAAAGCCACACTTGGTAGCGGTGTTTACTATGAGGAGCACCTCGTTGGCATACTCGCGCAGCGATACCTCCTTGCCTTTTCTGTCTTTGACAGCAAAATCGAAAACGGTTTTCATCTTGTTTACTATAAATATCAGTTATATGGCGACAAAGTTACTTATTTCTCACGAGATGGAGGAAACGTAAAGCAGAGATTTTTAGATTATTTAGGGTTTTCCCCATCAAGAGTAGGGATAAACCCACCAAAGAATATTCATTTTCCATTGGCGTTGTCAGGATATAATGCTAATTTTGCAGCATAACAATAAGCAATAACAACTAAAAAGATACGATTATGAAAAAGTTAGCAACCTTGATGACAGCCGTGGTGCTGGTGATGATGTCGGCGACGATGGTGTCGTGTGGTGAGAGCGACGACTATGACTACTATTTCGACCTCGACAGAGCTTTGACTGAGTATTTCAACCGTTATGGTGACTTCGGTACCGACGACCGTACTACTGCCGACTGGTTTGACCACTATTATCCCTACGCTTCGGACTATGACTACCGCTCGTTTATCAATGCGGTAAATGCCGACATAAACAACTCGCGCACCACCATGGCGCGCTATCTCAACGGCGAATGGGAGGGCCCGCTGCGCATGTACTTCAAGAACCAGGCCGGGCAGACCGTGTATACCGACTATCAGGTGATATGGCACTTTGAGCTCAGTGCCTCGTCAGACGTCAAGGGCCGCGGCACGGAGTATCGCTACAATGAGGACGAGGGCGAGACGCGCACCAATTTCTCTTGGTGTGTCAACGGATATGGCGGCATTGAAATCTCCTACGACCCCAGCCAGTCGGGCCAAGACCCTGTCAATATGCTCATCGCCTACAACAATCTGGACAAGCTGAGCACCACACAGTTTAAGGGTACGAGCGTGGGCGTGAACATCGAAGAGGAAGACGACTTCAACTTGACCAAGCGTCTGCCCCAGCGCGTCAAGGGCGAGACCACCGCAGTGGCCGCCGGAAAGACCTTTGGCGGCAAGAAGGCTGATGGCAAGACCGCTCCCGTGGAGCGCAACATCACGATAAAGAACGGACACAGATAGACCACTGCAGACCACGACGACCAGGGCGGCCATCCCGATGATGAGGGATAGCCGCCCTGTCTGTTGTTAGGGACTGCGGGCAGAAACGCAGCCGCCATACCGACAGTGACTGCTGTCACGGGCAGAGCAACAGCCGTTATGCTGATAGCAGTCGGGGCTGTGGACTATCAGCCGGCGGCAGAGGAAAACACTGGGATGGTGGTGCTGAAAGTGGATGCAAACCGTGAAATGGTGAAATCGCGGTGCGCAATAATCCTGTCAAGCCATGAACTGATGAAATCAAACCCCGCAACGAGGTCGTTTGCGGTCGCCATGCAGAATGGCTCGTAGGCCGACCGGGCGCGAATGATGGCGGGGATGAAAACGGCAAGCGCTCCTTCGTCGGCATGGTGCCTGGGCGAAGGAGCGCTTATGGTTATGTCTGTCCGTCGGGGCAGGGGAGTGTCAGAGTCCCCAGCTGATGGGGCTAATCTTGCCCTCTACGCGGTTTTCGATATCATCGGGCAGATTGCAGAAGAAGTCGATGCCGGTAAGGTTCTGGAGTTCCTTGACGGTGATGGCATGGTCCTTGACGGCCGATGTGTCCACCTTCTTCTGGTGCTCTACCCAGAGCGCAATAGCCTTGTATTCGGAGCCCGTCTTCATGAGCAGCGCCATGTAGAAGTACTTGGGCACGATGAGTTGGCCCTTGACGCGCTCCATAATCTGGCTTTCCTTGTCGATGGTTCCGCCTTTGCACACGAAGAGGGTGTCACCGTCCTTGAGCGATTCGGCCTTCTTGCGCACCCAGCTCTCCATACGCACCCAAATGCCCTCATAATTCTGTCCGGCATTGAAGTCGTAGTGCTGGGGCTGGATGTTGCTGTAGTAGAATGTAGTGTGGTTGGCTTCGCGCGAGTATTGGATGTCGGCAGAGGCAATCAGATGGCCACGGGTGTAGCCCGAGCGGGTGTACATCGCATTGGTGTCGCTGAAGCGCATGGCTGTGGGCAGGTTGGGGTCTTCCTCGAAATCTCCCACGCGACCTGCGCCGCCCTTGATGGTCTTGTTGGTCATGGCGCAACACGACCAGCGGTTGGACTTCTTCTTGTAGTCCCACTCGCAAGAGTAGCTCACGTCCTGCGCACCCGATGTGTGATGGACGAGAACGATGCTGTTTTCGCTTGCCAGCTTGGGAAACTCCAGGCGGGTAATCTCTTTGGGGGTCATCGATGTGGGGATGTTGCGGTTGGTGTTGACCACCTTGTTCTGTCCCTGACCTGGGTCAGATGGTCCGTCATCTCCGCCACATGCGACAAGCGTCAGCATGATGACAGCCGCAGAAAGAAAGGAAAGGAATTTGTTCATTGTTATAAAGCTAATAGATAGAAATGGCATGAAAAAAAGTGCTGTCTAACGCATATGCAACTACGTTAGAACGCACTTTAGCATGGAATGAATATATTCGAAAGATATATTACTTCTTCAGCTTACCGTAGCGGTTCATGAAGCGGTCAACGCGACCTGCGGTGTCAACAAGCTTGCTCTTACCTGTGTAGAAGGGGTGAGAGGTGCTTGAGATTTCAATCTTTACCACTGGATAAGTCTCGCCTTCAAACTCTACTGTATCATTAGTCTTGCATGTAGACTTTGTAAGGAACATATCGCCGTTGGACATATCCTTGAATACGACGGGGCGATAGTTTTCTGGGTGAATACCTTGTTTCATTTCGTTTATTGTTATTTGTTTATAAATTGTCCGAATACGTTACGGAGTGCAAAATTACTGCTTTTTCGCTTAACTGCCAAATGTTTCGAAATATTTTTTGTCTCCGAGGGTGATAATTGGCGTGGCTATGGGTGCGCGGGCGTCGAAGAGGGTGGCGCAGACTGTCGCAGCGGGCGCTATGGGCGTGGGCTCCTGGTGCAGGACGGCTCTGGCAGAGGCACCGGTGGTCTCCACTGATTCGGCATGGCCCCTATATATATAATAAGGTGTAAACAAAATATCCCGTATCATCGCTGAGGATGATACGGGATATAGTATGATTCAGGATGCTGTGTCCTTACTTGGCAAATGTGATTTGCATAGACTTGATGCGCAGCTGCTTGGGCTGACCTGTACCCTCGGCAGCGTCGGTGATGGTCACCTTGGCTGCATTGATTTCGCTGAAGGTGTAGGTGAGGTTGTTGAGAGTAGCCTTGCCAGGAGAACAGGTGGCCTTGCCCTCTGCGGTGTAGTTGACACCGTTGTAAGCGTCGCACTCTACCACGATCTTGGCAATCTTCTTGCTGCCGGCGTTGATGGTAACAGAGTTGCTGGGATACATACGGATGGTACCGCCACCAGCTGTATAGTACTTAGGAGCGTTGGCGCCTGAGCCCTTGCTGAAGGAGAAGCCGATGCCGTTGACGGTCACCTCGGTCACGTCGGCAGCATTGGTGCTGGAGATGTCGCCAGCCTTGATGGTCACGTCGCTGCCAGTAGCTTCGCCGCCACCGCCTTCACCGCCGGTGCTTCCGCCATTCTTGGTCCATGAGTAGATGTAGCTGGCTCTTGAGGCAGTCTCGAGAGTACCGTTGTAGTTGGTCACCTTACCCAGGATGACTACATCGTCGCCTACGCTCAGCAGGTCGCCGGTAGTGTACTTCTCGTTGTTGAGGTAGAGGGTGCTGTAGATGATAAACTCGTTGGCAGCCTTGCCATCGTCAGAGATATTGAAGGTGGCTGTACCGAACTCTGCAGAGAAGTTGTACTTGATGCTTGAGATCTTGCCCTTGATGTAAACCTCTTCGGTAGAAGTCTGGCCAGACTCCAGCTTGCCGGCAAATGCCTTAGCGCCCAGAGCGTTGTAGGGGTTGTTCTTGGTACCGTCGCCCTTGGCTTCGCCAGTAGTGGTGCCACCGGTTTCGCCGCCGCCTTGGGTCTTGCCGTTGAGAGAGTAGATGTAAGAAGTACCCTTGCCCACGGTCTCGGGGGTATTGCCCTTGAAGTTGACAAACTTACCATAGATGATAACCTCGTCGCCCACCTTGATCTGGTCGGCAGAAGTAAACTTCACATTGCCCAGATAGAGGCTCTGGAAGATAAGAATCTGTCCGTTCTCGGTGCCGTCGTCAGAGATATAGTAGTTGGCGTTGCCGAATGTGGCAGTCTCTACGCTGTTGATCTTGGAAATCTTACCCTTTACATAGAGGGCGTTCTCTGTGGGAACGTCGGCAGGCAGAGCGCTGACCAGCTTGAGGGCTGCAGCCACGTTGTAGGGGCTCTGCAGGGTACCCTCACCTTCGGGAGTGCCGGTGGTGACAGATGACTGGCCATTGCGTACTACAATCTTGCTGCCCTGTGTCACCTCGTACTTGCCGCTGTAGTTGATGAGCTTACCCATAACTACAACTTCGTCGCCTACATTGAGGTCGTCGGTAGAATTAACCTTGGCGCCACCGAAGCCCATGCCACGGTAAACCAAGAGCTTGTTGGAAGCGTCGGCCTTGTCAGAGATGTTGTAGGTGACATTGCCAAAAGAGTTGGGGAAACCGTCGGTCTCATCGATAGAGGTAACGATACCCTTGATGTAGAACTGCTTCTCGGGGTCGAAGTCGCCGCCGGCGATTACTGCGTTGGCAGCAGCCACATTGTAGGGAGACTCGAGTGTACCCTCACCCTCTGCGGGGAGGTCAGGATTGGTGGGGTCGGTAGATCCCTGTGGATAGCCGTAAGGCATAGGAACGTCTTCGCAGCTACAGAAGCCAAAGGCGATAGTGGCCAAGGCAAGCATTGAATAAATAAGTTTTTTCATATCTTTGTTTCTTTTATTTCTTAATGATGTGTTACTTTATGGATATAATCTTGTTGCCAGCGTTCATCTCTGGCTCGGTGCCGTAGAGGGTGAGCGTACCGGCAACGACAACCTTCTGGCCTACCTTGATCTGGTCCTCGGCGGTGAATTTCTCTCCACCGATGTTGTAACCACGGAAGACGGTGAGGTTGTTGGCGTCCTTGCCATCAACAGATATATAATATGTGGCATTGCCATAGTTGCCGGTATCGACCTCCTTGATTTTTGAGATGATGCCTGTCACATAGTACTCCTTGGTGGCTTCGTAGGCGCTCTTGGCGATGAGGCTCAGGGCGCGTGTCACGTCGATAGGTGACTCGGCTGTGCCCAGACCAGTGCCGTCGATGCCTGCAAATGGATCGTCGGCCACAACATCGTCGAGCGAACGTATCTGGATCTGCCAGGTGTCGTTGAAGCGAGAGAAGATACCGGTAATCTTAACCTTGCCAGTGGGCAGAACGGCCTTGGCAAACTTGGCATAAGTGCTGGTACGCACTACAATCTTCTTTTCATCTAAACCCTTGAGCGCGCGGTTGGCGCAGTTGCTGGTCAGAGTCACGCTGCCGTCATCGGGAGCATAGACAGCCTTGCCGTCGGCGGCTGAGAACTCCACGCCACTGATGGTCATCAGTCGGCTGGCGTTGGCGTTGATGTAGCTTGCGTCGGCAATCTTGGTCACATCAAACTCGGTGGGAACCACCTGAGAGGGGTCGGCGGTGCCGATAATCTTGTAGTGCTGGGCCCACTCCTGACGGTTCATGCGGCCGATGCCGAGAGTACCGTTGGCGCTGGTATATACAGTGCCAATCTGAGCCTTCTTGCGGTAACCGCCGATGTAGAGACCCTTGAGCTCTACGAGCACTTCCTGACCTACGGGCATGAAACCGCTGGTTCCACCCTGGCCTACGGAAACCTCGATGGCTCCAGTGGCGTCTTCGATAGAGATGGTGTTGTAGAGGTTGCTCTGAGCATCGTTTCCGGTCACGCGGCCCTTAATCTGGATGCTCTTCTCCACCTTCTTGTAAGCACCATTGGCGATGATGAACTTGAAGTCTTTGCTTTCCTTCAAGTCACCGATATTCATCACATTGGTTTCGGCAATCTGGCTGTTGCCGAAGGGGTTTTCTGTCATGTTGGGGTCTGCATAGTCGCTGCCCATACACGAAGCGAGCAGGGCGCAGAAGCAGGCGGCCAATATCTTGTTCATATATTTCATATCGCTGGTGAGTTTTAGAATTTGTATGCGATGTTCAGCAATCCGTTAGGACCAAAGGCATAGAACTTCTTGGGGTTCTTGGAGAAACGGTAAGCTCTTACCTTCTCGTTAGAGTAGTCGCTTCGGCTCTGCTCGAAACCACCGGTAACGATATCGCGGTTGTTCAGGATGTTGGTTATAGAGAAGTTGATTGAAATCTGACCCTTCTTCAGACGGATGAGACGGCCCACGCTACCATCGAGCATGAAACCACCCTTGCCTTCTTCCTGGCTGATGGCCGACTTGCGCAGATTGCCTTCGTTGTCATACACGTCACCATAGATGTTCTGACGCTTCTTGAGCGAAGACTCGTAGCGGTAGCAGGGAGAGTAAGAGAGGTAGATGCGGTCATAGTAGTTACCGTTGAGGTCGATAAACCAACCTTTCTGGTGGTAGCTCAGACCGAGGCTGAGAGCGGTGAGAGGAGTGCTGGCCTCGTGCATATCTTTATTATATACGGTCTCGGTCTCGCTGTATGCACCCTCGGTAGAGATGAGGTAGCGAGCCTGTGCGTTGTTGATGTTCTTGGCCTCGCTTACGGTTCCGAGCATGTTGATGTCGAAAGCCGAAGAGAGCTTGAACTTCAGTCCAGCCTCGACGCCATAGAATTCTTTCTTGATACCGGTCATAGACACGTAAGAGAATGAGTTGATATCGTCGAAGTAGAAGTTCTGCCACTCGCTGACGTGGTCCATACGGTTGTAGTAGGCGTTGATGTTGGCGTGCAACCAGCTGTTGTTGAACTGGTAGCCGATTTCGCTTGTCAGCACATGCTCGTCCTTGAGGTTGAGCACGAAGTCGTTGTTCATCTCAGGTGAAGCGAATGCAGCGTTGGCCTTGGGGGCGTTCCACTGATAACCCATACCTACGAGGAATGTGTGTCCGTTTCCGGCATTGTAGGTCAGGCTACCCTTGACACCACCTTCGCCGAAGCGTGCATATTCTCCCTTGCCGTAAGAGTTGTTGGCAAAGAGACCATTGCGCATGTGGCCTTCGCGGCGCATCATGACACCACCCAGGCGGCCTGCTACCATCATGTGCAGACGGCCTACAGACTTCTGGTAGTTGGCCCAGACGTTGGCCTTGTGTACGAAGATGTTGTAGTTGTAACCGAAGATGTCGCCATTGTACACCAGACGGCCCAGGTTGTTGGGACCTGCGCTGTTGAGGTCATACTGAGTCTCGTCAGAGCCGGGAGCATACTTGCCCACAGCATAGGTGTTGATGTTATGGTATGACTTGGCACCCAGCAGGTCTTCCATGGTCTGGTAGTGGTGACCGTTGTTGGTCGAGAGTACCAGTCCCACGTTCCACGAAGCGTTCTTGCTCTGCTTGGCAGCCAGAGTAGAAGCCAGTGTGAGTGTGGCGTTGTCTATGTTCTTGGCCTGGATGAAGTAGAGGGCGTCGGCGCCGTTCTTTGATACCTGGCTGTTGGCATAGTAGAGCTGGTTCCAGTTGATTTGCTGGTTGATAGGGTTCTGCCAGCTGTCATAAGCCTGCTTCCAGTTGTTGGCAGCCGACTCTGTGCGATAAGCGCTGTACAGAGGGTCGTCGCCCCATACATAGAAGTATGAGCTGGGCAGATTCTTCCAGTAGTCAGGATGGGGGTTGTCAGCATTGTTGTAGTTCAGTCGGGTACTCTTGTACATACCGTAGCGTCCAAATACGGTAGTGGTGAGCTTCATGTCCTTGTTGATGTCCCAGTCCCAGGTGAGTACTGCCGAGGGAGAGTATTCTGTCACCACGCGTGAGTTGCGCACATGGCCGTTCTGATAACCCCAATAGGAGTTATAGTAGCGGTTGTCAGTGAGCCAGTATACCTCATCAGTAGCACAACCCTGTGCGCCACGTTCAGTGGGGTTACCCCATGTGGCAAACGACAGAGAGTGGTTGTCGCCTAAGAGCTTTTGGACGCCGAAGAAGTAAGACAGGGCATTGTAGAATGTACCCTCTACATATCCGCGCTTGGCCCAACGATAGGTGAGGCTTGCAGATACAGCCCAACCGTTCTTGTTGAAGCCTGAGTTGTAATTGTACATTCCGCGGAAGTTGTAGTTGCGGTTAGCTGCCGATACGGTTGCTCTATGGCCTGCTGCCATGTTGCCCGAACGGAAGTCGTAGTTGTTGCTGCCGGCCATCGAAGGCATGCCAAACTGGCAGTCCTCAAAGGGAAGAGCAAAATCTACATTCTTGGTCTGCTGGTTGAGACCGCCAATCTGAGAGTAACGGAACTGTCCCGATTCCATGTCGTTGACAGGAGCCCCATTGATGTAAATCTCATTGTAGCTCTGGTTTAACGCACGGTAACGGAATCTTACGGGTGAGAACAGATATCCCACGCCGCTGGCATAGAGGTTGGAGTTGGAGTTGAGGATGCTGATATTCTGTGTCATATCATCATCGTCTCCCAACTGTGCCTCTGTAAATGTGAATGCCGATTCGTCTATGGGCTTGGTGGTCTGCTTCTCGCCTGAGGGCGTTTGGGCGAAGGCCAACGGAGCATAGCACAGGGCAATCACTGCCAATTTAAGCTTTCTTTGCATAGTTGAATATATTTATAATTATGTGTTATATGTTTGCAAAGTAACTAAATATATTTGTAATGGAAAAGTTTTTTCAAATAAATATCTATGAAAATGGGCATTATGTCAATAATAATTCCGATATTTGCAGAAAATAACTAAAAAATGATGAAAAGATACTTGTTTTTGGCCGTGATGGCATGTATGATTTGCCTCATGAGTTCAGCTCAGAAGAAGCTGTTGGTTTACGGAGTTGGCTTCTACAATCAGGAGAACCTCTTTGACACCATCCATGATGAAGGCAAACGCGATTTTGAATTTCTTCCCAATGGAAGTTACCGTTGGGACGGCTTGAAATATTCGCATAAACTGAAGAATATGTCCAAGGCGCTTGCCGATATGGGTACCGACATGCTCCCCAATGTGGGTTGCGCCATTATCGGAGTGAGCGAGGTCGAGAATGCCCGTGTGCTTACAGACCTCTGTGCCCAGGAGCCGCTCAAGGCGCGTAATATGCAGTTCTGCCACATCGAGGGCCCCGACAAGCGAGGTGTAGACTGTGCGCTGCTCTACAATCCCGCACTCTTCAAGGTCAATGATGTGAAGCTCCATCCCTATGTGACCGAACAGGAGAAGGACAAGAAATTCATTACCCGTGGTTTCCTCACCGTCAAGGGCGAACTTGCCGACGAGCCGGTGGTGGTTATCGTGGCCCACTTGCCCAGCCGCTTCTCTACCTCTTACTATCGTGAGCTCGGAGCCCGCCAGATGCGCGTCATCAAGGACTCGCTGCTCCGCGAGAATCCCGCCTACAAGTTCTTTATCATGGGCGATATGAACGACGACCCCTCCGACAAGAGTATGGTCGACGGTCTGGGTGCCCGAGCCGACAAGGACAAGGTGGGACCTGGCGAGATGTACAGCCCATGGATCAATATCCACAAGCAGGGTAAAGGCACCCTCTTCTATGGTGGCTCGTGGAATCTCTTCGACCAGATTATCATGACCCCCAATCTGCTCATGCCCAAGGATGCCAACGACCCAGACGCCGGCATGCTCAAGTACCGCAAGGCCCAAATCTTCCGCCGCGACTATCTCTTCCAGAGCACGGGCAAGTATAAGGGCGCTCCCAAGCGAACCACCGCTGGAGGCGTATGGCTTGACGGCTATTCAGACCACTTGCCCGTTGTGGTGTATCTCTCCAAGCAGAAGTAAATTATGGATGTCGAGACACATCCTTTTCAACCTTTTCTCCCTGCCAATGCACGCTTGCTGATGCTTGGCACATTCCCCCCTGCGCCCCGTCGTTGGTGTATGGATTGGTATTATCCCAATTACACCAACGATATGTGGCGCATTTTCGGTCTCCATTTCTTTGGCGACAAGATGCACTTTGTCGATGAGGCCAGGCACACCTTCCGCCTGACCGAGTTGCAGACCTTCCTGTCCTCCCTCGGTGTGGCCATCTACGATACGGCTGTCCGGGTGAGACGCACCAAGGGCACTGCTTCCGACAAGGACCTTGACATCGTAGAGCCAGCCGACCTCGATGCGCTCCTCGACGCTCTGCCCCAGTGTCGGGCTGTGCTCACGGCAGGGCAGCTTGCCACTCAGGTTTTTTCCTCCCACTTCCACATCACCGCCCAGCCCGCCATGGGCCAGTCGGTGCCCTTCAGCTATGCCGGGCGCGAACTGATGCTCTACCGGCAGCCCAGCAGCAGTAGGGCCTATCCCATGAAGGTGGAGCTGAAGACCGAGTATTACAGCCGCATGTTCGACGAGCTGTTTGGCGATGACGTCGCAGCGGCCCGTGCTGATACAGAATAAGAAAATGATGGGGTGGGGCGTTGCCGCGACCTTTGGGCTGGCGATGGTCTTACCCCTTGTAAAACAAACAATAATGAATAGCGAAGTAACCATTATCGGTATTGCCGGCGGAACAGGCTCGGGCAAGACCACTGTAGTGAAGAAAATCGTTGAGGCTCTGCCGCCCCATTATGTGGCTGTGGTGCCGCTCGATTCGTATTATAATGAAAACAAAGGCATGAGCGATGAAGAGCGCCATGCCATCAACTTTGACCACCCCGATGCTTTCGACTGGAAGCTGCTCATCAGCCATGTCAACGAGCTGCGCCATGGCCGTGCCGTAGAGCAGCCCACCTACTCCTACATCATCTGCAACCGTCTGCCAGAGACCATCCATGTCGAGCCCAAGAAGGTAATCATCATCGAGGGTATCATGACGCTCATCAACAAGAAGTTGCGCGACATGATGGACCTCAAGATATTTGTCGATGCCGACCCCGACGAGCGACTCATCCGCAACATCCAGCGCGACACCATCGACCGCGGCCGTACCGTGTCCATGGTTGTCGACCGCTATCTCTCGGTGCTCAAGCCCATGCACGAGCAGTTTATCGAGCCTACCAAGCGCTTTGCCGACATCATCATCCCACAGGGTGGAGAGAACGCCAAGGGCATCGGCATCATCTGCGACTATATCCAGGGTATCGTAGAGCGCTGATATCTCCTGCACCGCTGCGATGACGCTTGCTTACGACAGCGTCGGCGTGTCACTCAGCGTTATCGGCTGGCGCGTCGGCGCTGTCGGAGTTTCAGCGGTCCATCATCTGTTTGTAGGCGCGCCGGGCGGCGTGGGCCTTGAGCGTGTTGACCGACTCGCTCACGCCGTAGACCACCATCGCCCAACCTATGATGATGAGCGGAGCCGAGGCTATCCATTCGGGCCGTATCAGTGCGGTCAGACCTATGAGCATCACCACCGAGGGCACCACCCAGTAGAACAGCCCTATGCGCACAATTTGCCGTATGTGGGCCAGACCGATAAACTGGTTGGCTGCAGCCATAATCAGGATGAGGGCGAAGATATAGGTGATGCTTGTAATGAATGTGGTGGGCATCAGCGCCAGTATCACTCCCAGCGCCATGCTGCCCAACCCTACGACGGGGAATACGGGGCGGTAGAGGTTGAGTCGGTTGCCGTCGGTGTCATACATAATCATGCCCTTTTCGGGTTTGCGGTAGGCGTAGTAGGTTGTCACCGAGAACACGCCAGACAGGAAGAACATCACGCCTATCAGTATGGTTATCCATCTTACCGTCTCTTCGTGAAACGTGATGAGCAGCAGACCCACGATGATGGCGACGAGCGCGCGGAACTGCGAACTTAGCAGATTTTTCATTAATTTGTAGCAATTATCATTTTCTGCTGCAAAAGTACAAACAATCATTGGGTCATGCAATTATTTTGACCACAAATTATATTATGACTATGACAACATTATATCTTGTACGCCACGGCGAAACCGTCGACAATGCCCGCCAAATCATGCAGGGGCAGACCCAGGGCGAACTCAATGCCACCGGCATCAGCCAGGCTGAGGCGCTGCGCGACAAGCTCAGCGACATCCACATCGACGCCTTCGTCTCCAGCGACCTCTACCGCTCCATCCAGACCTGCCGCATCCTCGCCCAGGGGCGCCAGGTGCCTATGGTGGAGACCCCGCTGCTGCGCGAGCGCGACTGGGGCGACTTCACCGGCGAGTACATCCCCTCGCTTGCCGACCGCGAGTGGCCCGCCAATGTCGAGTCGGCTGAGCGGTTGCTCGCCCGTGCCCGCAACTTCCTCACCTGGGTGCGGGTCACTTATCCCGACCAGGTGGTGGTGGCTGTGGGTCACGGTATCATCAACAAGGCCATACAGAGCGTGTATCATCAGCGCCCCATGAGCCAGATCATGAAGATGACCAATGCCGAGATGCGGGTGCTGATGCTCTGACCGCGGCGGCGCCATGCCGCTCTGCCGGTCGCCCTGATGGCCTGCAGTGCCGTTGTCAGCTGCTTCTGCCGGTCTGCTTGCCGTGTTGGCTGGTTCGTAACAATAATCACGAGGGCTCGTGTCGTAAGATACGAGCCCTCGTGACATTTGATACGAGCTCGCGTTTCTTATGATACGAGCCGGCAGTGATGGTAATAATCTGTGTGTAAGTGGTTTCCGGATTCCTGGAGATGTCCTCCGTTCCGATTAGTTTATGCCGTATTTGGTGTACATCTGCTGAAACACGTGGCTTTCTTCATTGGCTTCGATGCAGTCGTTGCCCACGTAGTCGATGATCTGGTCATTCACCTCGCATTTGGCATCGCCGATGAAGCGGTACACCACCCGGTTGTTCTCCTTGTAGAAGTGGGGCAGCAGGGCGCCGTTTATCATATCCATCATGGGGTTCATGCTCACGCCGAAGTCGATGTGGTCGTCGTAGATTACGATGCGTGCCGTTGGGTTCTCGGTGAGCAATATGCCATATTCGATGGCCAGCGACAGATACATACATGCCGCTCTTGTAATGCTCTTGACAGACTTGTCAATCGTGATATTCAGATTATCCAGTTGGTCGTACATACTTTTGAGTTGTTTTTTAGTGTTTGTCAATGTCAGTCTCTGGTTCTTTCCCTTAATCTCCGCCCGCAGTAGTCAGTACGGCGCGGAGTCAGTCTTTGTTCCGCCATCGCATGGATGTCGGCTTTCATTGTTTGATGATTACAAATTTACTCATAAAGTCGCTTTTCAGCAAGAAAACCTTCATGCGCGTGAACCTATCTATCATTTTTTAGCTATATAAAAAGCAGGAATATGATAAAAATGTGCATGCTTGACATTTTTATCATATTCCTCTGCGATTGCTTTCGCCCTTGCCTTTCCGGCATTTATGCCCTCGCCGGTCCTCTTTTCCCCCTTTCTGCTGCCAGAGACGGTGGTGTCAGTTGGCGCGTTGGGTCCAGTCTTCCAGCCGAGCCTGGCTTTCCACCTTGTCCTCTATCTGGTCGGGCAGCGAGGCAAAGAAGTCTATGCCCGTGATGCGTTCCACCTCGTCTATCGAGTTGACATACTGCGTCTGGAGCCGTCGGCGGGCGTCGTTGCGATAGATGAAGCCTATGCCGCGTGGCTCTCCCCGCAGACATACGATGACCTTGAAGAAGGCTTCGGGCACCGTCACCTTGTTCTTGCCTATCCGCTTGTGGCGCTGTCTGGTCAGTACGGGTCCGCACACGATGTACAGGTCGCCCCAGTCATCAGCCCAGTCGCGACACTGCTCCTCCAGTATGCGCCAGTCGCCGTCGTTGAGCGCATGGAGCTGTGGGCAGATGTTGGTCAGCAGGAAACAGTCGGCCTGGGCCTGCTCGCTCCATCGGTTGTCGGCCGAGGGACACATGTGTCCGCGGTCATATCCCGAGCGCTGGTAGTCATAGGTGTTGGCACGCGGCTCTTCCACCTCTTCATCTTCGGTGAAGGCGCGTCCCTTGCGCTTGAAGGGGCCGTTGGTGTGGTCGGCTGTGAGATGCCAAGCCACCCAGTTGGGCAGCCTCAGTTCATGATTGTACGAGGCAGTGTACCCCGCACGGTGCAGTATCTGCTCGGGCCTGTCGTTGAGTGGCGCCGGCAGCAGCGCGCCCGTGTCTTCGACCTCGGTCTGTTGCTGTGGCGCGTCGTCCATCAGCCGTCCTGTCAGTCGCTTGTGGTCTCTGGACAGATTGCATCCAGCCAGCAACAGCAGCGCTATCAGTGGGCAGAAAATCCTCTTCATCCTCTGGCGTTGATTTTGTCGTATGCGTCAAAAGCGTATCTGCGCGCCAGCACGAGGGTGAGCGCCAGCTGGCCTGTGGCTGCCGAGATGAGCAGTCCCGTAAACAGCAGCTGTATCACGAGCGCGCTCATGATGTCTGTGCCGCTCATGGTCATGGCCCACATCATCACCGGCGCGGTGCCCATCCCCATGATACCCATGCGCTGCAACAGCGGTATGAGCGACCGCTTCATCGAGCGTCGGGCCAGATAGTTGGTGGCTTCACGATGGGTGGCACCATTGGCGGTGAGATAGTAGTAGAGTTGGGCGTGGTGGTGCAGTCCGTCATAGTATGCGCCCATCGCCTTGACGTTCGACTCAGCCACCGCTCCCGTGGTGATGGCCACTATGGGCAGCAGCAGATGCGGTGCCAGCGGGTTCATGCCCAGCACCAGATAGACGAATATCAGCGAGAGAGGCAGTATGGTGAGCGTCAGCCCCAGCATGATGGGCACTATGTAGTTGGCTTGTCGTATGCGTGCCTTGATGCGCATGTACCAGGCGGTGGCAGCCAGCAGCACCAGCGCGCACAGCAGCGTCACGCCGATGTGGTCAGCCCGGGCGGCCAGCACCGTGAGCAGTGCGCCGAGGGTCAGCGCCACAGCCATTGTGGCCAGCGCCTTGAGCGTGCGCCCCCATATCTCTACCTTGAAGGCGTAGAGCGCATATAGAGGTATGATGAAAAACAGGGCACCTATAATCAGGTTGCCAAAAGAGAGATGTATGGTCTCTATCATTGTAGTTCCTCCAGATTGATATGGTTGTCAAAATAATCTGCCAACGCGCTGTTGGCTGTCGTGGCTATGACGACCGAGTCTTCGGCTGCCATCTCCCTCAGCCGCTCAGCCGTCGCCTCGTCGGCCACCTCTTCGGCTATCACCACCTGCTTGCGCAGCCAGTGGGCCAGGCAGAGCATGCCCGTCGTCACCTCTGTTGCGGCGATTGTCTCGCAGGGCGCGTCGATGTGCTGCTCGCTTATTCCTGCCGCCATCCAGATGTCTATCAGCTGGTTGCTGTCCTTCCGGTATTCGCGATGGATGTCGAGCTGCAGCAGCGAGTCGGCCATCTGTCGCAGCGAGTATTGGGGCTGTGGCGGCAGTGCGGGTATGTAGCCTATCTGTCGTCGCATATAGCGCGAGGCAGCCGGAGTGAGCACCTCGCCGTCGTAGGTGAGATAGCCCCCAGCCACGGGCCTGAGCCCCAGCAGCGCCTCAGTCAGACAGTGGCGCGTGGTGGCATCGCGGCCATAGACCAGCAGCGAGCGTCCGTTGGCCACCACTGCCGACGCCTGCCTGATGTCTGTGCCGTCGTCGCAGTGTATGTCTACATTCTTGAGTTCTATCATCTTGTGGGCTGTCTTTCTGTCATTTGACCTCGGTGAGCTTGCCCGTCACCGAGTCGATGATATATCCATGGAGATTGACGTCGCGCGGCACCAGCGGGTGGTGGCTTATGGTGTTGATGGTATTTCTCACCGAGTCCTCGGTGTCGTGAAAGCCCTCAAGCCAGTGGTCGAGGTCTATGCCGCAGAGCGCGATGGTGTCTATCACGTCCTGGTGTATGCCGCGCTCCAGCATCAGCCGTTTCATCTCGGCACCGTTCATGTGGCAGGCGCCGCAGTTGGAGTGGGCCACCACCATGATTTCCTTTACCCCCAGTTCGTAGATGGCCACCAGCAGACTGCGCATGGCAGAGTCGAAGGGGCTGATGACCAGTCCGCCGGCGTTCTTGATGATTTTTGCGTCACCGTTTTTCAGTCCCAGCGCTGCCGGGAGCAGTTCGGTGAGTCGTGTATCCATACACGAGAGTATTGCCAGCTTCTTGTCGGGGTATTTGCTGGTAACATACTGTTCGTAACCGCGTCGGGCTACAAACTCTTCATTATATTTTACGATTTCTTCGATAATCATGGTTGTCTTCTGTTGGGTCTATGGGGTGCCGGGGCTGTCCTACAACGTGTCATCGTCAATGGGCGGACGCTCCAGTTCCTTCAGTTGCAGTATGTCTGTGGTCAGTTTGCTTAGTGCGTCCATCGGTATGCCTTCGGGCGAATACTTGAAGAACAGGTCGTTGTATATCACATCCTCCAGGAACTCAAAGAGCTCGTGGATGATGGTCCTGTGGTCGAAGGCG
This sequence comes from Prevotella sp. P4-67, assembly GCF_002251325.1. Taxonomy (NCBI): domain Bacteria; kingdom Pseudomonadati; phylum Bacteroidota; class Bacteroidia; order Bacteroidales; family Prevotellaceae; genus Prevotella; species Prevotella sp. P4-67. Next base: position 29,636 of record NZ_NPJL01000042.1, on the reverse strand, counting down.
AGCTCTGGCAGGTTGCCAATGTCAAACCACTGTGCCTCTGCGGCATCGTCGCTGCCCTTGACCTCGGCGAGGGCCTCAAAGGCGAAGTGCACTACGGTGATGACGCGCTCTCGTGGGTCGCGGTCTACGGCACTGTAGCTGCGGAATTGGAACACCTCGCCCAACGCCATGCCCGTCTCTTCCATCACCTCGCGCCGGGCGCAGGTCTTCAGGTCTTCGTCTATCTCCATAAAGCCGCCGGGAAACGCCCAGCAGTCCTTGTAGGGTTCGTTGCGCCGCTTGACGAGCAGCACGCGTAGCGTCTTGTTGGGGTCGTAGCCGAAGACGATGCAGTCGGCAGTGATTGCCGCATGCGGATATGGATAGCAGAATTTTGTCGGCTTGTTGTCGTTGTCCATGTCTGTCCTTTCTTTGTATATTGGTGAGACAAAGGTAGATATAAACCATCGAACTGCCAATCATTTTGCAGGGAAATTGTGTCTGTGCCGACATTTTTTTGCTGTCGCCAGATGCGGTGGTTGCCATTTCGACCTAAAAAACCATCGCGCTTTCTTTGTATTGTCTATGGTTTGCAGTACCTTTGCATAGGGTAGCGTCCACCGCGCCATGACCGACGGGCAAGTCGGCGAGGGCGAGGTGCAGGCAGACTGCCCTGACAGACATAATTCTACGTACACCGATGAACGACGACAGACTATACTTGCCTGCCGAATGGGCAGTGCAGAGCGGGGTGCAGCTTACCTGGCCCCACGCCGGTACCGACTGGGCTCCCTATCTCGACGAGATTACCGAGACCTATCTCCAACTTGCCGACGCCATCACCCGCCACGAGGCGCTGCTGGTGGTCTCGCCCGAGGTTGAATATGTGCGCGAGCTTCTTGAGGCCCGTCTCGGTCGTGCCCGCATGGCCCGCGTGGTCTTTGCCTGCTGCGACACCGACGACACCTGGGCGCGCGACCATGGCGCCATCACCCTCATGGGCGGCGACGAGCCCGTGCTGCTCGACTTCCGCTTCAACGGCTGGGGCGAGAAGTTCGGCTGGCAGCACGACAATGCCATCACCCGCCACCTCTGCGAGCAGGGCCTGCTCCACGGCAGCCGTGAAGACCATGACGACATGGTGCTCGAGGGCGGTAGCATCGAGAGCGACGGCCGGGGCACCGTGTTTACCACCAGCCAGTGTCTGCTGGCTCCTCACCGCAACCAGCCCCTCTCCCGCGAGGAGATAGACGCTGAGCTGCGGCGTAGGCTTCGCGCCCGACGCGTGGTGTGGATCAATCACGGCAATCTGGTGGGCGACGACACCGACGGCCACATCGACACCACGGTGCGCGTGGCTCCCCACGATACCTTATTATATATTAAGTGTAGCGACCAGGCCGACGAGCATTATGCCGACTTCTGCGCCATGGAACGCGAGCTCCAGGCACTGCGCACCGACGACGGGCGCCCTTACCGTCTCATCGCCCTGCCTATGGTCGACGAAATCAGATACGACGACGAGCGGCTTCCGGCTACCTATGCCAACTTCCTCATCGTCAACGGCGCCGTGATTTACCCCACCTACGACCAGCCCCACAATGACCAGGCGGCTGCCGAGGCTCTGCACCAGGCTTTCCCCGATCACGAACTCATCGGCATCGACAGCCGTGTCATCATCCGCCAGCACGGCTCCATCCACTGCCTCACCATGCAACTGCCCGCGGGCGTGCTCTGCCGATAAGCGTCATCACCCATCATCCCAGAAGAAATATAACACAGATAGATATGAAAGAACTGAAAGTAGGAGTGCTGCAACAGCACAACACCAGTGACATAGCCGACAACAAACGCCGTCTGGCCGAGGGCGTCAGGGCTCTGGCTGCCGACGGTGCCCAACTCGTGGTACTTCAGGAACTCCACAACTCGCTCTACTTCTGTCAGGTAGAGGATGTAGACAACTTCGACCTGGCCGAACCCATCCCCGGCCCGTCTACCGAGTATTTCGGCCAGCTGGCCCGCGAACTCGGCGTGGTCATCGTCACCTCGCTCTTTGAGCGCCGTGCCCCCGGACTCTATCACAACACCGCCGTGGTGATAGAGCGCGACGGCTCGATAGCCGGAACCTATCGCAAGATGCATATCCCCGACGACCCGGCTTATTATGAGAAGTTCTATTTCACCCCCGGCGACCTGGGCTTCCACCCCATTGACACCTCGGTGGGCCGGTTGGGGGTTATGGTGTGCTGGGACCAGTGGTATCCGGAGGGAGCACGGCTTATGGCGCTCCAGGGTGCCGAGCTGCTCATCTATCCTACGGCTATAGGCTATGCAGCCAGCGACTCTGCCGACGAGCAGCAACGTCAGCGCGAGGCGTGGACCACCGTACAGCGCGGCCATGCAGTGGCCAACGGACTGCCTGTGGTGGCGGTCAACCGCGTGGGCTTCGAGCCCGACCCCAGCGGACAGACTCCGGGCATAGAGTTCTGGGGCTCTACCTTCGTGGCTGGCCCCCAGGGCGAGCTGCTCTATCGCGCTTCTGCCGACGGTGAAGAGCGCCGCATCGTAGACCTCGACCTCGGTCATAGCGAGCAGGTGCGTCGCTGGTGGCCCTTCCTGCGCGACCGCCGCATCGATGAGTATGGCGACATCACCCGTAGATATATCGACCGTTGACACCAACCGTCCCATAACAAAGGCGCCGACTCTCCTGCGAGGGTCGGCGCCTTTGCCATTGGTGGTGGTGATGGGTCTATTCCTGATAGTCGCCTTGCTCGTCGGTGGCTTCGGCTTCGTCGTTATAACCCTTGATGCCGAAGTTGGGGTCTATCTTGAGCATGGCGGTGACGATATAGGTCACCACGCAGCTTATCACCACGATGATGAAGAACATGCGGTAGCCCACAGCCTCCTGCAAGGCTCCAGCGAAGAAACCGGGAAGCATCATCGACAGCGACATGAAGGTGGTGCACAGCGCGTAGTGGCTGGTCTTGAACTCGCCACGGCTGTAGTAGATGAGGTACATCATGTAGGCCGTGAAGCCAAATCCATAACCAAACTGCTCGACAAACACGCATACGTTGACGATGGCAAGGTTGGGCAGCACGTAGCTCATGTAGATATATACCAGGTCGGGCAGCGTGATGGCGAGTACCATGGGCCACAACCAGCGCTTCAAGCCGTCCCGACTCACGCACAATCCGCCGAGTATGCCTCCCAGGGTGAGTCCTATCACGCCCACCGTGCCCTGCACCAGTCCATACTCCTGCGGCGAGAGTCCCAAGCCGCCATTGCTCTCGTTGTCTACCAGGAAGAGTGCAGCCACCTTGGCCAGCAGACCTTCGGGCATGCGGTAGAAGAGCATGAAGAGTATGCCTGTCACCACCTGCTTCTTGCAGAAGAATGTCCTGATGGTGTGCGCCAGTTCACCTATGATCTGCTGCGGCGTATTGGCGGTGTGTGCCTTGTCCGCCTTGGGCCTGGGCAGCACATAGCCGTGCCACAGCCAGAGGCCGATAAACAAGCCGGTGACGCCATAGAACATCAGACTCCACGAGAAGGGGATGCTGTTGCGGTAGATTACCTGCAGATTGCCGGCTACCATCACCAGCACACCCTGGCCGAAGATGGTGGCCAGGCGGTAGAACGTGGAGCGTATGCCCACATAGAATGCCTGGTCGTTGGGCGTCAGTTCGAGCATGTAGAAACCATCGGCGGCGATGTCGTGGGTGGCGCTCGTGAAGGCCATCACCCAGAAGAAGAACAGGGTGCCCTGCAGCCAGAAGTCGGTAGGGATGGTGAATGCCACGCCGCCAAAGGCTGCGCCCACCAGCAACTGCATGGTGATTATCCACCATCGCTTGGTCTTTACCAGGTCAACAAACGGACTCCAGAGTGGCTTGAGCATCCACGGGAGATACAGCCAACTGGTGTAGAAGGTTATCTCGGCATTGCTCAACCCCATCTGCTTGTACATGATGACAGAGATGGCCATCACGGCCACATTGGGCAGTCCTTCGGCGAAGTACAACGAAGGCACCCAGCTCCATGGCGATTTGCTATTGTTCATATCCAGTGTTTTAGTATATCTTCTTGATTTCGGCACCACGATAGTAGTGGAGCAGTATCTTGTCATAACTGTAGCCCTGTTCGCTCATGACGGCGGCGCCTATCTGGCAGAGGCCGACGCCATGACCCCAGCCTGCGCCGAGGATGTCGAAGCGCTCGGGCACACCATCAATGTCGCCGTGGGGTTCAACCACAAAGGCCGAACTGTAGAGGTGGCTCTCGCTGAGCGTACGGCGTATCTCGAGTTCCTTGCCGATGATGTACTGGCGCTTGGTGCCCACGATGCGCAGACGCGAGATGCGTCCGCTGGCGCCACGCTCCAGAGGCTCGAGCGTCACGATGTCGCCCATATCCATCTTCAGACGGTTGGCTATGAGTGTCTTCAGCTCCTGTTGTGAGTAGCTCACGCGCCAGCGGTAGAAGTCTTTGGTCTCCTGGTCATAGTCGTTGAGCACTTGAGAGAGTATGGTGGCGTCGGTGGTGTTGCAGAATGCGTCTGGACTCTGCCTTATCCATGCCTCGGCGTTGGCCTCTATGGTCAGGTCGGGCTCTACAGCGTCGGTCTCCACGCCCTCGGCATTGTCGCGCACCGCCATGAGATAAGGTTTGTCTATATCCTCCCAGCAGTAACGGTAGCGTTCGGTGATGCCGCCACAACACTTGGAGAAGCGGGCATCGCATATCTCGCCGTCGTTTTGCAGTATCTGTCCGCCGGTGGCAGCCACAGCCTGTCGGGCCTTGTCGCTGGTCTCGCGGGTGATGCCCTGGTAGCGCTGGCAGTGGTCGTCGGCACACACGTCAAAGAAGGTGTGGTCTTCGCGGTCATACCAGCGGGTGAGTTCGTCATCGGTCTTGGTGAAGGAGAAGAAGCCCGAACCGCTCTTGCCGTCCATCTGCTGTCGCTTGTGCATCTGCGCGAGCAGCCAAGAGCGCGATATCACCGCGTGGGCTTTCAGCAGTTCGATATTGGATGTGGCGCTCATCTCGCTCGATATGACGCTCTCCAAGTAGCGTTCCACGGGCAGCTCGTTGATGGCACATATCTTGTCTTCCTCGACCACCAGTCTCAGCGTGCCGGCAAACACCTGTGTCTCGGTGCGCTCCCAGTGGAAGTTGACGCCGATGGTCACATCGCTGAGGGCAAACGACGCATCCTCATGCTGTGGATGGAAGGTAAGTTGGCTATACAGGTTGCCGTTCCAACTGATGCCGCCCTCGGCGAACTCCACTTCCTGTCGGCCCTCAATCTGCTGGCCCTTGGCCATATAAGGGCGGTTGAGGTCGAAGCAGATGCGCTTGGCGCTCACGATGCCTACCGACACCATGGGTTCGGCTGTGGCTTCGGGCTCGGCAGCTGCCTCGGCGGCGGCAGTGAGGCGGGCGGTGATGCGTCCGAATTGCTCAGCTCCGACACCACACTCGCGGAGGATGGCAGCCGCTCTGTCGGCGTCGATACGGTCAAAGTCTGTCTGGCGTGGGGTGATGATGAGGCCGGCCATGTCTATAGCTCCCGGGCTGACCAGATACTGGGTGTCGTCCTCGGCCGTGTAGCAGTCGGGACGATGCTTGGCGCGAGGGATGACGACGGTGACGTGGCTCTCGTCCTTCTGCCATGAGATGATGTTCATCATGGGCTCTCCGCTCTCCTTGTGGAGGGGCATAGCCTTGTAGATACGGTCAAAGAGAGCCTTGTCGGCGGTGGCGTCGGTGCTGACGATGGCCAGCAGCGGCACCACATATCCGCCCACGGCATAGATATGGTTGTCGTTGTCGTATTCATACACCATCTCTCTGCTGTTGGCCAGCCGTGCCCAGTCGTTCTGCAGCGGCAGAAGGCCAGAGCATACGGCTTGCAGATGAGCGTGGTCGGGGGCAGAAGCTCCACAGTGGGGACCGTTGTAGAATACGGTGAGTTCGGGATAACGCTCTACCATGCGGAATATCTCGCCATAACACGTGCGTATGCGCTGCGGGTTGTGGCGGTTGAGGGGAATGGTAAAGTGGACGGGCAGAATGGGGAATGGGTTGACCAGCAGCGTGAAGTCGTTGTCCAGGCGCTTGGCCATCTGCTCCTGCGGACGGTTGTCGGCGCAGAGGAAGCAGGGCCGATGGGCTATGCTGCGGGCATCGATGCGCGCACCGGTAGAGACCATGCGGGCAGGGTTGAACTGCACCTGCAGCAGCGTGTCGCCGCTACAGAGGCTGCGCTGCTCTACATGGTTGAGGTCGCGGAAGCGCTGGCAGGCGTCGCTCCAGAGCTCCAGCTGGCGGTCTATGAAGCGGTTGAGTTCGCGGCAGTTGCCCTCGGGCTGGCTGTTCAGCTGCTGGCGGGCTTCGAGCTCGATGGTGCGCAGCCGGTCTTTATAGAGATTGTTGGCATTCTGGCGTTCTATGCTGAGGGCGGCGTCTGAGTTGCCCTCCCAACGGCGGCAGAGATAGAGCTCGTCGTAGATGCGGCCTATGCGGTAGCGGCGGCTGATGGCCAGACCCATAGCATAGTCCTCGCCATAACTGGTGTTGGGGAAGCGTATCTCTCTGACCACTGGGGTGAAGAAGGCGCGAGGCGCCCCGAGCCCATTGATGCGCAGCGCATTGTTGGGCCCGTTGTGGTCTGTCCATTCCCGGTGGTCTATGATGCCCGGTGGCAGGGTGTTGAGGGCAAAGTCGCACATGCGGTAGGCGCCGATGACCATGGCGGCAGGCTGCTGGCGGAACTCGTCGACCACGCGCTGCAGCGTGGAGGGCGAGGCATAGAGGTCGTCGCTGTCCAGCTGCACGGCGAAGCGGCCGCAGCGGCTGTCGTTGACGGCGGCGTTCCAGCATCCGCCGATGCCCAGATCGTCGCGTTCGGGGATGAGGTGTATCAGTCTGTGGTCGCTGCGCGCCAGGTCATCCAGTATCTCGGTGGTGCCGTCGGTAGAGTGGTTGTCGACCACGATGACGTTGTAGTCAAACCGTGTCTGCTGGGCCAGAGCCGACCCCACGGCGTCGGCAATGGTGCGACAGCGGTTGTAGACGGGGATGACCACCGAGGCTTCGACGTCGAAGTCCTGCTCGTCCAGGTCTACAGGCTCGTAGCGATGGGTGTCTACTATCGCGCCCACAGCTTCGAGATGCCGGGTGGCTGCATCCTCCATCTCTATCTGGCGGTCGCGGTTGCGCGGGTCTACATAGTCAAACTGGCGCACACCGCTGGCGCGGCTGTCGGTCTGCTGCTGGGTGTAGAGATACTCGTTGAGGTGGGTGATGGCGGCTTGGCGCGAGATGTAGAGGCGCAGGTCGTACCACGCAGCCCATCGGTAGTCGGGGGCGGCGGGCTGCTGGGCCATATAGCCCTTGAGCAGCGCCGTGCTCACAAGCACAGCCGGTCCGAAGTCGAAGTCGTCGCGCAGCGCACCCTTCTGATAGTCTATCGCGGGGTGTGCCACCAGTTTGCCGTCGGCGGTGGCCATCCGGCTGTCGGCATAGACCATGCCCGCGCCGGTGTCGGCTGCCGTCTCCACCATGCGCTCTATGGCGTGGTCGCCCCATAGGATGGGCTGGGCCTTGAGCGTGAGCAGCACGTAGGGTGCCGTGGCACGGCGAGCTATCTCTGCCAGCGTGGCTGTCGACGTGAGCGACTCTGTTTCGATTACTTGTGCTTGGGGATATGCCTGTGCTGTCTGCGGCTCTATCATCAGGGTGATGTCTCTTACCGAGACGCTCCGTGAGAGGGTCTCTATCGTCGCCTCGGCGTCGCCAGCCGAAGCAATGGCTACAAAACAGTCTATCTGGTTTCTCATCATTTCTGTTTCTTATATATTAACAATATGTAAAGGTCGTATTTTTCGCCGAATTAAGCAAATTTTCGCGGCTAAAAAATACGACCTCGGTCAATATTGTGGCTCTGATGAGCACAGCGTCAAGCAAAGGGGAAGAGCAGGGGCAGTATGAAGGTCATCACGATGCCTATGATAATCTGCAGAGGCAGACCCACCCACACGTAGTCCATGAAGGTGTAGCGGCCCGCCTTCATCACCAGCGCGTTGGGCGGTGTGGAGAACGGCGAGGCAAAGCACATGCTCGCTCCCAGCGTCACGGCAAACATGAAGGAGTAGGGGCTCACGCCGGTCTGGGTAGCGGCAGCCATGGCTATGGGTGCCATGAGCACCGCCGTGGCGGTATTGCTGATAAACATGGTCATGAGCGATGTGGTGAAGTAGATGCCTGCCAGCAGGGCGTAAGGCCCGATGGCGCCCAGGCTGCTCACCAGATTTTCTGACACGATACTCGACACGCCCGTCTTCTCCAGGGCTATCGACATGGGCATCATGGCGGCTATCAGGATGATGCTCTCCCAGTTGATGGTCTTGTAGGCGGCGTCGACGCTGCGGAAACAGCCCGAGAAGACCATGAGCAGTCCAGCCATGACCACGGCGATGACGGGGCTCACGGGGATGAAGTCGAACACCATGACCAGTATCATCAGCAGCATGATGGCTGCAGCCACGGGTGCCTTGAAGTCGAGCGACACCTTCTCCATCTGCTTGTCGGGGCGTCCCAGCACCACCCAGTTCTCGTTCTCGTGGTTCATCTGCATGATCTTGTCCCACTGGCCTTGCACGAGCAGTATGTCGCCATTGCGCAGACGGTGGTCGCTCAGCTCTTCCTTGATATAGTTTTCGTCGCGGCGTATGCTGAGGATGTTTACCGAATAGTCTTCGCGCAGTCTGGAGTCGCGTATGCGCACTCCGGTGAGCCTGGAGGTGGGCAGAACGATGATTTCGGAGATGCCGATGTCGTAGAAGTCCAGTCGGGTGGTCTTCATCCTTATCAGGTGATAGTCGCTGGCAAACCGCTCCATGGCATCCTTGTCGCCATAGAGGTAGAGTATGTCGCCCTGGGCGATGACGGTGTCTGCCCACGCCATACTCTGGCGTATGTCCATGCCGAGAGCCTTCTTCTTCTCGTTGCGTATCTCGAGTATGGTGAGTCCATACCTGTTCTGCAGGTCGAGCTGCTGCACACACATGCCTGCGAGCCCATTGTTCTTGTAGCCCACACGCAACTTGTACAGGTTGTCGTGCAGCTGGTACTGCTCGGCGAGGTCGTTGAGCGTCTTGCCGGCAGTTCCCTTGTGGTGCTTGCCCTTCTTCTTGATGAGCAGCAGACTCATGGGCAGCAGCACGGCTATGCCCAAGGCTATCACTATCAGACCGATGGGGAGGAAGGTGAAGAATCCGAGCGGTGCGAAGCCATGCTCTTCGAGGGTCTCGCTGATTACGAGGTTGGGAGGCGTACCTATCAGGGTGAGCATGCCGCCGAGGCTGCCCGCAAAGGCCACCGGCATGAGCAGACGCGAAGAGCGTATGCCCGAACTGGCTGCCATGCTCATGATGATGGGCATCATGATGGCCACGGTGCCGGTGTTGCTCACAAAGGCGCCGATGAACGAGGTGGCGAGGACTACATAGATGAAGGCGCGCGTCTCGTTGCCCTTGGCCATGCGCGATATGCTGTTGCCTGCCGACTGGGCAAGACCCGTCTGCAGAATGGCGCCGCCCACAACGAAGAGGCCGGCCATCATAATGACTATGGGAGAAGAAAAACCGCTTAAAGATTCGCTGGTGGTAAGAACTCCGGTAGCGGTAAGTACCATCAGGGCCGACAGGGCTACGACATCGCCACGTACGCGTCCCCAGACAAACATGGCTATAGTTACAATCAGAACAATTATAGTTATGGTCATGAATCAAACACAGATTAGTGGACTACAAATATACAATAATCCCGCCACAATCACGAACGCCGCCAGGGCGATGGCGTCTGATTTAATAAAACCTTAATAAGTTTTAGCAATTATTATTGTTTGGCTCGCGGTGACGGTCGTGACGGCAGCGAAGGTTGGCGTTGTCTCTTCTGCGTCTGTCTTCATCTCTCTGGTGACGGATATCATCTTGCTCATTTCGGATGTCATCTTTCCGGTGGTGAAATCCATTCCTTCCGAGTCGGATGTCATCTTTCCGGTGGCGAAATCCATCCCTTCCGAGTCGGATGTCATCTCGCCAGTGATGCCGTTAAAGATGATTTCAGGGTTGGAAACGGTGATTTCACGCTTGGATATTATCGTTGCAGACACTGAAATCACCATTTCATGCCTTGCAATTGTCCTGAAGGGCCTCTCCACGGACTTGCGGATGGTCGGCGTGGGCAACAAAAAAAACTCTCTCCCGCTGGGGCTGGCATCGTGTGCCGTGTTGACCCCAGGGGAGAGAGAGACTTATTTTACTAATAACGCTATGTCATTATCTGTGGCCACCGCCGAATGAACCTCCGCCAGAACGGCTGCTTGAAGAGTGGCTGCCGCCAAAGGAGCCTCCTGCACGACTGCTGCCGCCACCGCGGTTGCCACCGCCGAATGAGCTGCTGTTGCTGCTGCCACCCGAGCGTCCGCCGAAGCTGCTGCCCGAAGAGCGAGAGGGCTGCGAGGTGGATGGAGAGAAAGTGCGGCTGGGCTGGCTATTGGCGCGTCCGCCGAACGAGGGCGAGTTGTAGTCGCTGGAGCGGCGCTCTACGGTGGTGCGGGTCGAGCTGCGCACGCCTCCGTCGGCTCGGCTGCCGAATGTACGGTTGCTGCCGCTCACGCCCGAAGACTGCCGGTTGGCTCGTCCGCCAAACGAAGAGCTGCTGCTGTTGCGGTTGTACATCGGGTCGCTCTGCTGCGAGGCACGGCTGCCAAACGAGCGGTTGCTGCTGGAAGCGCCGGCAGACTGCTGGTTGGCACGTCCGCCAAAGCTGCGGTTGGCATTCTCACGATTTATGTTGGATGAATTGTTGTTGCGTCCGCCAAAGGAGCGAGTGCCGTTGCCGAATTCGCCGCGGTCAAATCTGTCGCGCATACCGAAGCTCCTGCCGTTGTCACGATTGATGTGTCCGGCAAAACTGCGTCCGCGATACCAGCTGCGGTTGCCGTTGTTGTGCCAGCTGTGTCCGCCGCGATATACGGTGACAAAGTGGGGACAACCGAAGTAGTAATAGTCACGGTGAGGATAGCGAGCGTAGATACCGAAGTGCCAGTAGTAACCGTCCCAACTGAGCGGGCGGTAGAAGTAGTGGGCGGCGCAGAAAGCCCGGTACTGCCAGTCCAGGAGTATGTAACTCAGGTCCATATTGCGACGGGTCCAATAGACTCCGTAGAGGTCGTCATAAGTATTGATACCCATCAGATAGTCAAGGTTTATCTCGTAGGCAGCCTCATACTGAGCGTCATTGAGATTGAGCTCGTAAGCCATCTTGTCGGTCAGGAACAGAGCCTGCTCGCGTGCCTGACTGTAACTCATTGCGCTGGCTGAAACGACCATTGTCATCATTGCCATCAGGGTGAATATATACTTTTTCATAATCGTAAGGATTTAGTTGTTTACTTTATCTGGTGCAAAGAAACAAAGAAAAAGCAAGGCGGCAAAGGGTTTTTCCCTAAAGAGAGAGAGGAAAATCCCTACAATGCCGTATCGTTATCCCCGAGGGGGCTGCGGCTGGCGCAGGGATGACTGGCGCAGGGCGGGAGAGGAGATGGGCTTTTTTCGGGTTGGTTATAATAAATGTCGGGTCTGTGCGTTATATATATAATAAGGTGAAAAAATATCCACAGATGAAGATACTAAGACTTATAGTGGCGCTGATGCTGCCTGTGGCTGCCCATGCCCAGTATGCCTGGCAGGACGGCGCCGAGGCAGGTCGTCTTGACCTCTCTCGCGATGCCTCCTGGCAGGTGGAGATGCAGGGCGGCTATGCCAAGGGCAAGACTCCGCTATGGCTCAATGCCAACCGTTATGGTCTGAGCACGCTGGACCGCGGCAATGGCTATCTGCGTGCCAGCGTGGTGCGCCCGTTGCAGGCAGACTCTGCCCGCCGCTGGGGTGTGGGCTATGGCCTCGACCTCGTGGGTGGTGTCAATTATGGCACCAACCCCATCGTGCAGCAGGCTTACGCCGAGGTGCGCTGGCTGCATGGTGTGCTCACCGTGGGCAGCAAAGAGTATGGCATGGAACTCAAGAACAACCGGCTCAGCAGTGGTTCGCAGACGCTGGGCATCAATGCGCGCCCCGTTCCCCAGGTGAGAGTGGCGCTGCCCGAGTATTGGACGCTGCCCTTCGGTGGTGGCTGGCTGCAGCTCAAGGGTCATATCGCCTATGGCATGATGACCGATGACAACTGGCAGCATGATTTCACTCATTGTAAGACCGACTATACCGACCATCTGCTCTATCACAGCAAGGCGGGGTATCTGCGTATAGGCAAGGACGAAGACCTCTATCCCCTGTCATTGGAACTGGGGTTGGAGATGGGCGCCCAGTTTGGCGGTACTACCCACAAGCCCGAAGGGAGCGATGACATCAAACTGATCAAGGGCAAGACGGGACTGCGCTCGTTCTGGAATGCCTTTGTCCCTGGTGGTGGCGACGTGGGCGAGGGTGAGTATGCCAATGTCGAGGGCAACCAGCTGGGCAGCTGGCTCATGCGTATCAACTACAACGCCGATACCTGGCGGCTGGGGCTTTACGCCGACCACTTCTTTGAAGACCATTCGGGTATGTTCATGCTCGACTACGACGGCTATGGCGAGGGCGACGAGTATATGGTGAAGAAGGACCGCCGTTTCTATATGTATGACCTCAAGGACATCATGCTCGGTGCCGAACTCAATCTCAAGTACTGCAGCTGGCTCCATAATGTGGTGGTAGAGTATCTCTATACCAAGTATCAGAGCGGCCCTCTCTATCACGACCATACCATGAACATCCCCGACCATATCGCCGGCAACGACGACTACTACAACCACGGCACCTATCCCGGTTGGCAGCACTGGGGTCAGGTAATGGGCAATCCGCTCTATCGCTCGCCCATCTACAATGACAACGGGCGCATCCATGTAGCCAACAATCGGTTTATGGCTTTCCACCTGGGCGTCGATGGCAATGTGACGCGGACGACAGACTATCGTCTGCTCGCCACCTGGCAAGACGGACTGGGCACCTATGACCAGCCATACCTCAAGAAGCGCCACAACGTGAGTTTTCTCGTTGAGGTTGGTTGCCGGCTGAAGCACAACTGGCAGCTGCGTGGTGGCTACGCCATGGACTTCGGTTCGATACTGGGCCACAATGCTGGCGTGCAGTTTACCCTGAGCAAGGGCGGTCTGCTGGAAAAGAATACTAAGAAAAGAAGATGATGAGAAGACATATACTATCCATAATGATGGCAATGGCCCTGACTATGGGTGTTGCCTCGTGTGAACTGGAGCGCGACCACAATGGCGACCTCGCCGGCTATTGGCACCTGGAACGAGTAGATACGTTGCAGACGGGCGGCGTGAAGGATATGAGCAGAGACCGTGTGTTCTGGGCAGTGCAGGGCAAGTTGCTCTATCTGCGCGATGCCGACCATCCCGACAGTTGCTACTTTATGCGTTTTGTCCACAGCGACGGCTATCTCACCCTTTCCCAGCCCTACTACTATGGCTGGCATCAAGATACGGAAGATGGCGGTGACCATCCCGTAACCGAAGCCCGTTGGCTTTCCCGCTTTGGCATCAATGCACTGGAAGAGAAGTATAATGCCGAGCAGCTCACTGCCTCGCGCATGACGCTGGCGACGGACAGGCTAAGGCTGCATTTCAAGAAGTTCTGATACGTGGCTCTATTACAGCAAAGAGGCGACACACTCGTTAAGTACAGTGTGTCGCCTCTTTGCTTTTAATGTTGTCATGACCCCATGTGCGATAATGACTTGGACAGGCTCCCTGAGTATAAGCGTCGACAGATATTATTCCCTTTTGCTTATCCTGTAATTGAGTGCCAGATTATACGCCGTATAGAGTGTGATGTCTATCAATACCACTCCCGTGATGCCCATTAGGGGGAATAGCCATAGATTGAGCGGAATGTAGAACAGTGCCAGTGCCAGTATAGCACATAAAGCCTGGTGCATGGTGCATCCCGCGCGCATCAATTTGTGATGGATGTGGCTCTTGTCAGCCGAAAATAGGGGAGAATGATGATGCAGGCGGTGCAGGATAACTCTGACGACATCGAATACAGGGATAATAAGTAGTGTATAAGCCAACAGCAGACGATGGGCATCGACGGGCATGGCATGGCCATTGACCATCACAAACTTGATGACCAGGAAACTGAGCAGGAAGCCCAGGGTAAGGCTGCCGCTGTCGCCCATGAATATCTTGCGGTTCTTCTCGGCCTTGCCAAACAGGTTGAAGTACAGATAGGGAATGAGTACTCCAGCCATGCCGGCTATGATGATGCAGTAGGAGTTGAGTCCCTGCTGGTCATAGCCATACAGGAGTCCTAACAGCGCAATAAGCGAAAGGCTGGCAGCCAGTCCGTCGATACCGTCGATCAGATTGATGGCGTTGCTGATAAACACGATGACAAAGACCGTAAGCAGGGCGCCGATAAAAGCCGGTATCTCGTAGATGCCGCAGAAACCATGCAGATTGTTGATGGTAAGACCGGCAAGGGGCATCAAGGCGGCGGCGACAATCTGGGCGACAAACTTAATGCGGGCACTGAGGCCAAATAGGTCGTCGATGATGCCCACGACATAGATGATGAGCAGGCTGAAGAAGAAGATTATCGTCCACAGGTTGAGCGGTATGCGCTGCTCCAATGCAGGGTCGCTGTCCAAGGTGGATATAGCCACGAGGGCGGCTATCACCATGCTTGGAATGAAGGTAATTCCTCCAAGCCGGGGGATGAGGTTGTGGTGCAACTTGCGGCCGTTGGGAATGTCATAGAGCCCTTTAGCTTTGCAGAAGTTGAGAGTAAGCGGTATAAACAGGAAACCGCAGAGTATGCTGATAATAAATGTACCTATATCGAGTAGTCTATCAATAGCCATTTAATAGTCTTTTTATAAGAATAACCGCATAATGGCAACAATTATTGTGTAAACTCTAAAAAAAAGCAATAAAAAACAGATTATTGAGTTATCAATAAAATGAAGAGACAATAAAAACAATGAGAATAAGTATTGTCACTGTAGCATACAACAGTGCGAAAACTATACAGAAAACGATAACATCGGTATTGGAGCAAAGCTATAATGATATAGAATACATTATAGTTGATGGAGGTTCTACCGATATGACTCTCGATATTATCTCACATTACGAACCGCTTTTTGACGGCCGTATGAAGTGGAAATCTGAAGCAGACAAGGGTATCTATGATGCCATGAATAAAGGTATCAGCATGGCGACGGGTGATGTTGTCGGCTTTCTCAATTCGGACGATTACTACACGTCGTCAACTGTAGTTGAACGGATATGCGATGCTTTTGATTCTGAAAGCACTGATGCTGTCTATGGTGATATTCACTTCATACGCCGTTCTAATCCAGACAAGATAATACGCTATTATTCTTCAAGTAAGTTCAGCCCAGTCTGGTTGCGTTTCGGCTTTATGCCAGCCCATCCATCATTTTATCTTCGGCGAAAGAGGTATGAACAGGCTGGAGGATACAGTACGGATTATAGAATCGCCGCAGACTATGAAATGATGGTACGTCTTTTTCATAAATGGCATATTCGGGCAAAATATATCCCCGTAGATTGCGTCACAATGTGTACGGGAGGTGTAAGCACCCGTAATATTCATAGCAAGATAGTGCTATTGAACGAAGATGTAAGGGCTTGTCGTGAAAATGGAGTCTACACCAATATCTTTATGGTGTCCTTGAAGGTGTTGTATAAAATATTTGAATATCGCAGGTGGTGATTTCTCGCTTACTTGTGATGTGACAACAAACTGCAGTAGAGATTGAAATATTCATGAAATTTCTGTTCGGAATTGAAATTATCTACGATGTGTAGTCTGCATAGTTCTTCGGGAACAGGATTGTGGCTATATAATCGGATACTATCCAGTGCTGCGGAGATGTCGCCTTGGTCAATGACCTTACCAATCTGTTTAGTCAGGGATTCTGAGCTGCCACCGGTGTCGTAGGTTATTACTGGCGTTCCACATGCCAAAGCCTCTAAGTTGGTGGTCGGGAAATTGTCTTCCCAGGTGAGGTTCATATATACATCGGCGATGGAATACAACTTACGCATATCAGCTACATTCTGAGTGCGCTTGATGCCGATGACACCAGTGGGCAACTGCTTGAGCATCTTATCCGTAAGTCCCACCAACACGATGGTGTATTCGTCATCGAGCATGTGTCTCAGCTGGATGAAGTCTTCAAATCCTTTGCGGAACCAGTTTGAGGCTACACCCAAAACAATTCTCTTATCGTGGGGAATGTTGTATTTAGTATATAGACCGTCTGTATCTCTGTCTATGTAAAATGTATTGGTGTCAATGCCGTTGTGGATATGATACAAGGGCAGGTCTTTGAGAAAAGACTGCTTGACATCGTTTTGCAGCCATTGGCTTACTGCTATGAGCGTAAGGTTGGGAACAGAACAGAAATAATGTTTCTTCAAAAGATAGTTTCGTTTTGAGCGGTCTAAGAGGATGCTTTTGGGATAAGTATCCCTCTGTGGGCAATGTTGGCATAGGGTTTTCCACTTGTCGCATCTGGCAAACATGTAATGTGCGCAATGTCCTGTATATGCCCAACAGTCGTGCAGTGTCCAGACTATGGGTTTGCCTGTTTTGGCCAAATAATCGAAAAGGATGGGATAATTGAGATAATAACCATGAATGTTGTGAAGATGGATAATGTCCGGATTGACAGTTTCTATATAGTCGATGAGCCGTCGAGTGGCTCCGCGTGACATCAGGCCATGGTTATCCATGATGCGTGAGGTAACCCCATGTATTTGTTCGTCGCGTATGCTGCCAATCTGATAGAGCTCTGACTGGCTTGGGTTATACCATCGTCCATAGGCGATGATGCTGCGCCATCCATTGGATAATGCTATCTTTCCTATTCCCTCAGCAATTTTGCCATGAGAGCCCCAGTTGGCTGTAATATTTATTTGTAAGAGTGTGGGCATATTAGAAGTTGGCTTGTGGTACAAATGTGGCTTTGGTTTTCCAATAATAATCTCCCATTTCGTCAAGCGATTCTTGTGACCAGGTATGGAATATGCAACCGGCAGGAGTGAGAGTCATCTCTCCAAAATAGATATGCTCTCCGGTATCATACAAATCTATACGCACCAGTTCAATGCCTTTTGCCAAATCAGAGGCAATACGAACCATTCTATCAAGATTCTTTGGTCTGGCGATAGTATACGAACATCCGTTCTTGTTATAGTTGGGCAGTGGCTTCCAATCCAAAGTAAGAGGCATGTAGTTAGCTTCTCCATCAATTCTGTCAAAGCAGACTAATACGCAGAATGGTTCCCCGTTAATACATATGAATTTGTAGTCTGTTAGGGAAGTTTGGTTGCTGTCGCCTATATATTCTTCACAGATGACCTTACGTGTAATCAGATTATAATGATTCTCTGAACAAGGATAACCTTTACGATTATAAAACCATTTATGCAATAGAGAAGACACTGTCTGATAACTAAGTGTGTCTTTGTGTTGACAAATGATGTTCATTCCTGCTCCATAATTCATCTTCAGAGCAAATGAATCGGGCAATTTGTCGAATTCAGTCTTCGTTATGGGTTTATCCCAAACTCCTAACAGATTGGGAAGAATGTCGGAATGTCCTCTCTCTCTTACGAATTCTCTTACAAGAAACTTGTCTGCCAATTTGTATAACTTCAAAGAGTTACCCTCTAATACATATTTTATCCATATCTCAGACAGGTCTTTAGGATGACTGAAGTGTGGAAGGCGATGGCGATTATGTATATATGCAATGATAAAGAATAATCGGGGGGATATCTTTGAAATCAAATGATTGAGTTTGTCTTTGAGTTCTTTCATCTTTCTATCTTTTATTACAACTGAGGAAATAACGCACATGGCTGATGGGCCAGAATGGTTCGAAGTGGCGTCGGTTGATAACTCTGCCTTCGAAAGAGAAATAATGCTTGTGGTCTGACTGCGAAAAAACATACTTGTAGCAGTTGCAGGCAATATCTATCGCCTGATTGTTGGCCTGTGACAGCTTGCCATAGGGAAACGCAAAGTATTCGCACTCGGTACCCAGCTGATTTTCGATGATATGTTTGCAATCGCATATCTGGTGATGTAGAATATCGCGGTCTTCGCTGTTAATCATAAAGTGGTCCAAAGTATGGGCTCCGATGATATGCCCTCGCTGTGAGAGGTCTTTGATATGATGCCAACGCATGGGATTCTTGCCAGGAGTCATGACAATATTATCATTGAAGTTGCGTATATATTGCTCGTCACCATCCACATAGTTGGGATTGATGAAGAACATGGCGTTGGTGCCAAATTCTTGCAAGAGAGGTGCAAAGAGTGTATAGCATTCCATAAATCCATCATCAAATGTAAAGGCGACAACTGGCTTATCAGGATGCTCTCTGTTGACAATCATCTTGACGGCCTCTTCTATACGTACGAATCTGGCTTGTCCAGACAGTTGGGTTAGCAACCGTCTGAAGGTGTCGGGTTCTATTTCTTTTTCAATGCGATGGCCATTGAGAATATGTATTCCTGGAGCAGGAGTGGCTATGCAGCCCAATGTGCTTAAAACGCAAGAACGAAGCAGGCTTCTGATATTTGCAGTTAGTGATGAATTCATAGTTTTGTTAATCGTTGGTTATTTTCCGTATAATATCCAATTGATAATGGATATTCCATTTGCTGTCGATTTCATCGAAAGCGGCGCTGCGTGTCTGGTTACGTTGGCAATCATTTTGTCCGAGCCATTTCTTTAATACGCGTACCAGGTCATGGGTGTCGTTGTGGTGAAAGAAATCACCTGTTATGCCTGGTTTGATGGCTTCAAATTCAGGGGCTTGGTAAGCAAAGTTGTCATGAGTGATGACAGGGCAGCCAAAACTGAGTGCATGAATGGCTGTGAGCCCTACGTGGCCAGGCGAAACACAAATGGCTGCATCGTAGAACAACTGGCCTAAAACGGTGTCATCGTAACAGGGACCATACATCCAAATCTGTTGGCTGACACCACGCTGCAAGGCATAGCGGTCTACATCCACTTGTTCTGTATCTTTGCCCACGAAGATGATGTTGGCATTTATGCCTTCTGCCTTTAGCTCGACAAGAGCATCGATAAGCATATCCAACTTCTTGATTTTCTGTAATCGCCCACAATATATAATGGTGGGGTCAGAGTTGTTGAAATGTTTTGAGTATATATCTGTTGGGCCAAGTTGCCGCCTGATTTCCATATCTTTGTCAGAGTCCAGCGAGTTGGCTATACACACCATCTTATTTCGGTCTATACCTTCCTGCTCCATCAGGTTGATGGAGTATTCATTATATACCATCAGTTTGGAGTGAAGGGCATAATATAACTTCTTGACAACTCTCTTCACTGCCCCCTCTCTGCCATACCATCCATGTGTCCAGGCTATGGCCTTTTTTCCCATCAGCCGAGCAAGCAAAATGATGACCCAGGACGAAAGGCAGAAAGGCTCACCATCAAGAATGAAATATTTGTAGTGTCCAAATAATGGGCGGAGAGAGCCTTTTTGCCAATAAAACTTGTTGATAAAGATATTGTGCAGCGTCTTCTTATATCCCGTAAGCGCATGATAATCGAAAGTCTTGATTTCAAACTGCAGGCGGTCGCCTATATAGAAGTCTGTATTCAACGCTTCTCCTAAGAGGTTGAATATCGGATATCGGTAATGAGGGCCGATATTGGTAATCATACAGATATTGGATTGCTTCATAATGAAATCACTTGGTTGTAGAGTTGTTGGCTATTTCTCCTTTTTCGTTGTATCTTGAGAGTAGAAAACCATATAACATCCATAGGCTGAAGCATTTGACGCCTGGGCCAAATGGGGGATAGGCTTCAAAGAGTCCATTAAGCAGAAAAGCGATTAGAAGTATATAAGAGGTCAATGCCAATTTGCTTTCGTCTTTGTGCTTTCTTACCTGATAGATGAGGTGTATCACAAAAACAGCAAACAGGGTCAGACCAATGACACCGAACTCAGTCAGAATGTTTAGTGGCAGACAATCAACATAATAATTACCCGAACCTATCCATAGATTTTGTGGAATGAGCTTGAATGCGATTGAAAATGCCAAAAGTCGGTTTGAACTTAATGAGTTGATGTCTGTTGTATCTCGTCCACCAAGGATGATGCCGTTGATGATTAATTCATACAGATTGGCATTGACAAGGATGATTATGGATGCAAGAAGAAACAATGCCACCATCCATCTTTTGGTTTTCTTGCTGCTCAGGTGAGCGAACAGATAATAGATAATGAAAAGGGCGCTTATAAATGTGGCGCGCGACCTCAGCATGACAATCACTATAAAGATGAAAATGCTACTTATCCAGATGGCTCTTTGTATGTTTTTGTTGTTGGGCTTGTAAAACATAAACGGCAGGAATATGCAGCACAAGAGTATCTGGCCTATAGAGTTCTTGTCTTCGTAGGCGTATGACTTGCTGGACAAGTCGGCGCTTTGAAGAAAGTTCAGATACAACTCGGCTGAGAGCAGAATACCGCATACTATCATGATGATGCAGATGTTCCGCATTACGGTGTAATTGCCGTAATGCAGCCAATAGTTGTATGACGCCATGGTTATAATGAGAGATATGAATATGTTGTATATGTCTGGGGTAAAATGTTGGTTTCCCGTCAGCACTTGGCAAAAGCCGGCATAAAGCACCATCATAATAATAAAAGCGTAGAAGGGAAACAATCTGTTGCTCAAAAATGATTGAGGGGTTGTCAGCATCAGGAATGAGAAGGGCAAAATCCATACGAGCTTCAGTATCCTGTCTGCACCAGTCTCCAGCATAAATGGCGATTGGGACAGAAGGCTGAATGTTATAGACATGACAAACAGCAGAGTAGCTATATGGAAATTCCAGTTACGCATTCTTTGATGATTGGGTTATCTTGCTTTTCTTATTGATGTAATATTGGGTTATTATGTAAATGACGATAAAGAATATAGCTGTGTATGTCAATGTTATCGTGGCATAATCCCTTGCTGCGTATTGGCCGTCATTCCCTCTTATAACGATGAAGCCGGTGACGACCATTGACAGGTCGCGGATAAATCTGATGGTAAAGAGGGTCCAGGTCTTTCCCAGTGCTATAAGTTCCGAGGTCAATACGTTTGAACAGCATGTAAAGAGGGTTGTCATGACCGAAATCTTCAGCACGGGTTCCATGCCAGTAAACGAGGGGCCGTATATGTTCAGTATCAATGGAGTCGCTATATAGACAGCGATAAGAGGAACGATAGTGCAGCAGATGTTGACTCCTATCATGACATTTACGCTCTTCTTGTGTTTGTTGTAGTCGTCTCCTAAGGCGCTGAGATGGGATAATATTACATTGGATAGGAATGTAGGTACGGTCAGTATGACAGCATACCATAATTCGCTTGCAGTATAAATGCCTACCTCGCCTAAGGTAGCGTATTTGGTGATGATTAATATGCCAAGCCATTTGCTCAGCGCGAATGTAAACTCTTGTAAAGCTATAGGAAGGGAGAACTTGGCAATAGTCCATGAATGCCGACTTCGGGTCTTGAACAACGAATAGTGTGCATGACAGTTGATGCAGTAGGCGTTGTAGACAGCGGCAATCACCTGTGAACAGACCAGCGTTGTCAATGCCCCCGTGATTCCCAAATAATAGGTAAGAGGGATGCATCCAACAATCATGACTACTCCGGAAAGCGTATTGCTATAGGCTATACGCTTGAAGTCGCCGAATCCGGCAAGGATGCCATATTGGGTTGTGCTGATAGCACGGACAATGATGAGCAGTCCTAACGCCTGAAATGTCGAGGCCAATGATGGGGCATTGAGAAATGTGGATAGGGGAGTGGCAAAGACTATCAGCAGCAGGGCGATTGATGCACTGGCTACCGTTGTGATGTCTATCGATGCTTTGACAATGCTGTCTATATCTGCCTTTTGCTTTTCCTTGCTTTCTGCGACAAACTTTGTCGATGAATATCCTAATCCCAATGTGGCAAAAGCCGCGAATTGGAACATCGTTGTCTTGACAAATCCATATTCTCCATACAAGTCCTTTCCAAGCATTCTGGCTATGATGATGCCAGAAAGAAGCATAAGGCCATAGCCAATGCCATTTCCAAAGACGGCCCATGACGAGTCTTTGAAGAAGTTGCTTTTGAAGATGGAATGGATTGTGGATTTAATATGAGAAGCCATAATTGGATGTGGTTACTTTCTGGTAAACAGTCCGACAAACAAGTCCTTGCATATCACGACGGTGGTGACAATCCAACTCAGGATCATCATCAATGCCACAAATATCATGCGCTTGGGGCCGGCGGGGAGCTGGGGAACGGAGGCTTCCTTGATGATGGTGAATGCCGGTGTGTTCTCCTGTACCTTGGCCTGGGCTTGCTGCAACTGGGTGTTCAGCGTGCTGTAGGTGTTGTACTTCAGCTGCATGTCGTTTTCCAAGTCGCTCTGCTTGGCCTTGTAACTCTCCAGTATCACGTCCATGTTGGCATCGGAATAGCTACCGTATATCTGCCGTGCCTTCTCATACTGGTGCTTGGCCTCGGTGGTGAGCTTCTTGTAGTATTCATAGTCAACCTTTGCCTTGTTGGTGCGGTAGCGTGTGATGGCATTCTGCAACTCGGCCATTGCCTTGTCTGCTATCGTGGCCGCAATCAGTGGGTCCTGGTCTTCCACGGTGATGTTGATGACACCTGTCTTGGGGTCTATACCACAGGTTACATTCTTACGTATCGCACCCAATATGTCGTCCTGCTCCTCTGTGAGCCAGAACAGGTTCATGTCTTTTGTAGAGTCTTTGGCCTTCTTGCCGAACAGCTTTTTGGGTAGGTTTTTCAACCAGTTGAATGGCACAGCCAGCAGATATGGCTTCTGATGTTTGAGCAGATAGTCGTAGTAAGTGGTATTGACGCTACCGTCCTTGCTCTTGACCTTGCATTGTGTAAGATTGATGGCAAAGTCGTTGGTGTTGATTAGCGCGGGATACAGGTCGGGGTATATGGCATCGCCCGTAGAACTGTTGCCGAGGTTGAAACCGAATGACGAGGCCAGCGACGACAGGCTGTTCTTGCCCATGATGTCTCCTATCTCGGGAGCCAGCACCACGCTGCTGGTATAGTAACGTGGCACGGGGAATATGATGATACAGGCTACGGCAAAGGTAGCAAGCGACACCTTGAGAAACAGCTTCTTCCTGCTGGTTACTCGTTTGGCGACTACTATGATGTCTATCTGATTATCTCTTTCGTTCATAATGGTTATTGTCTTACTTCAACAGATTGGCGAGCGAGGCTATCATGGTGGCGAGCGAGGCTACCGATGTGCCTATTCCGAGCCACTGGCCTACGGCCGAGGCATTGCGCTTGGGCTTGCTGGGCACCACGATTTCGCATCCGGGGCGTACCTTGGCGTTGTGGGCCACACGACCTACGGTGCCGTTCATATATATAATAATGGTACGGCTCTTCTTGGCGCGCTGGCCGAATCCGCCCGCCTGGTCGATGTAGTATGAGTAGCGGCGCCCCTTCTCGTAGGCCACGGTGTTGGGGAACATCACGTCGCCGCTTATCTTCACCGTTCCGTTGTATTGGGGGATGATGATCTGGTCGCCTTCGCGCAGCACCAGGTCGGCATCGCTTCCGGGGTTGGCCAGCGCTTCAGCCAGTTCGATACCCACGGGATAGGTGTCTGAGAGCTGCAGCAGCGCCACATTGATGGAGTCGCTGTTGGCGCCCTGTCCTGCCAGCAGACGGGTCACGGCCTGCATCTTGATGCGCTCCGATTCGGTGGTGCGGCGCATCAGTCGCGCACCGTTGATATAGGCCAGGTCGGTCACTCCGCCCGCCTTGCGCAGCACGTCGCTCAGTCGCTCGTTCTTGTGCGACAGGGTGTAGGTGCCGGCAAACATCACCTCGCCTTCGATGGTCACGTTCTGTGGAGTGGCGTAGCCAGGACTGCGGCGTACATAGATTTCGTCGTAGGGCATGAGGTGGAATCCGGCCTGTCCGTCGATGACGAACCCGTCGCGCAGTGCCAGACTGTAGGTACGGGCGATGATGCTGTCGGTCTGGGTGGCTTTGGGGTCGCGTATGCGGCGTGCCACGTCTACCTTGACCGTTGAGGCCTGGTCGTTGAGTCCGCCCGCCTGGAGTATCAGGTCTTCGATGGTCATGTTGGCGGCATAGCGGTAGATGCCTGGATAGTGTACCTCGCCGTGCAGGGTGAGGGTCTGTTCCTGCATCAGCTCCTGGCGTGTGGGCACAAAGAGTATGTCGTTCTTCTGCAGGGCTATGTCGGCTACGCGTCCTTCCATGATGCCGTCTATGTCAACGGGGATGACCTCGAGACTGCGGTCGGCGCGCATGCGGTGCATCACGGCATGGGCGGTGAAGGCTTGTTCGGTCACTCCCTCGGCATGCTCGAGCAGCGAGCGCACGCTGGTAATCTCGCCGCCCACCTGGTATTTGCCGGGACGGAATACGGCTCCCTTGACCTCGACCATGTTTTCATAGCGGTTCAGGATAGAGTCGACGGTGATAGAGTCGCCATCGGCGATGTGGAAAGAGTTCATGTCAAACTCGCCCACGTTGTAGACCGAGTATTCGCGGCCGGTCTTGCGTATCAGGCGCACCGAGCGGGTATAGGCGTCGCCGGTAAACGAGCCGGCATATTTGAGCAGGGTGCCCACGCTCTCGCTCTTCTTCATCTCATAGTACATGGGGCGCTTCACCTTGCCGGTGATGTTGACCAGACAGTCGTAGGGCCCCACCACGATGACGTCGTTGTCGGTGAGGTGGATGTTGCTGGCCTTGCCGTTGAGTATGTAGTCATAGACATCGACATGGGCGATGAGGCGGTTGGCACGGAATATCTTGATGTCGCGCAGCGTACCTATGTCGTTGGGACCGCCTGCCATGTAGAGTGCATTGAACACGGTGGAGAAGGCCGACAGGGTGTAGGTGCCCGGCATGCGCACCTCGCCCATCACGTTGACCATGATGGTCTTGGTCTGTCCCACGGTCAGTCTTACCTTCGAACTCTGGTAGCGGCTGCCCAGTGTCTGGCGCAGTCGGGCATTGGCTTGTGCCACGGTGAGACCGCTTACCTGTACGGGGCCGAAACCTTCGATGGTCACATCGCCGTCGGGCGATACGGTGTATTGGTAGCTCTTCTGCGAGGCACCATAGATGTCTATGATAACGGCGTCGCCCGGCCCCAGACGGTAGTCGCCGGGGGTGGCGATGTTCATATTGGGCTCGAAGGTGAGCTTCTTGTTGTTGAAGATGTCGCGGCCGAACACTTTCTTCGTCTTCCGCTCGGCCATCAGCTGCCGGTAGAGGGCAATGGTGTCTGTGGGCAGTATGGCCGACAGTTCGCGCTGGAACTCAGCCGTCTGCTCGTCGTCTTCTATCTCTGTGCGCAGATTGTTTTCCTGCTGTATCAGCGTGCTGGTCTGGCTCTTGGCCTGGGCAGCCTTCTTCTTTTCGCCGTTGGCTGTGCGCATGCGGCTGTTTGCCTTTTCCACTGCCTGGTCGGCCACTACGCCCATACCTTTATTCTGTATCTGGCGTTCATACTTGTCTCTCACGCGGCGTATCTGCGTGATGTTCACGCCGCGCTGCATCAGCTTGGTCACTATCTGTGCCTGCGATGTGCCGGCATTGTGCTCTTTTACCACAAACTGCATTACCTGGTCGTCGGTCATTGACGACTGTGCCGATGTGGTGGCCGCAAAGGCCATGAGCGCGATGAGTAATATAACGTATCTTTTCATATTTCTTTTAGAATTTCCTCCCTGTCACGATGCTCAGGGCTGTCTTGATGATAATCTTGGTGTCGAGCCAGAGCGAGCGGTGCTCCAGATAGCTGATGTCCATGTCCAGCCGGCGTAGCATCTTCTCCATCGTGTCGGTGTAACCGTTGTAGAGCGTAGCTTCCGACGTGAGTCCAGGCTGCATCAGGTAAATGAGGCTGTAACGCGCATCCTGCTTCATAATCTTGTCTATGTAGTATTTGCGCTCGGGGCGTGGCCCTACCAGCGACATGTCGCCTCTGAGCACATTCCACAACTGTGGCAGCTCGTCGAGATGATGGCCGCGCAGAAACCGCTCAAGTCTTGTCGATGTCAGCTCGTCGCCTTGGGCAATGAGCTGCGGCCCTTCGTTCTCGGCTTCGCTGCTTAGTGTGCGAAACTTGAATATCACAAAGGGCTTGCCGCCTTTTCCTATGCGCACCTGGCGAAAGAAGATGGGGCCATTCTGTTGTAGTCTTATCGACAGCGCCACTGCCAGCATTACGGGCGAGAGAACCACCATGCCCACCATGGCGAACAGGATGTCGGTTGTCCGCTTGATGGCGAGTTCCATTTTGCCCATTCCGTCTGTAGCCTGTTGTTGAGTCATTTGTTGGTTGTCCTACATTATATAATATAATAACTCGTTTTTTGCCGATTTGTTGCATGATAGCCCAATTATTTTTTTGCCATCTTTCATGGCGGTTGCGGTTGCCACCACGTCGTTGTGTTTATTTTTTTTGGGTATAGGCGGTTATAAAAATGGAAATGGGGGCTGCCTGTGCCTCCATTTCCATTGACCTTTTATCTTACTATGACCTTTTTGACACTACCATCGCTCATGCGGATGATGTTGATACCTTTCTGTTTGTTCTTTAAGCGTTGCCCATTGATAGAATATATGTCGCATTCGTGTGCTTTCCCGGGTGTCGATGGCGTTGCCACACCTACAGTGGCATCGAAATAATGGAGTCTTTTTTCAAGTTTTTTCCATTCGGGATTGCTAAGATATGCATCCTTTGCATCGATAGGAATGTATAGCTCTTCATTGAGATACACATTTTTCAACTTACAAGGTGTGGCAGAATAAAAATAGATATTTGTATGCGAGCTCGAAGAACAAAAAGGGCTACCTTCTAAATCAGGACATCCATATACATGAATGGTTCTGTTCACTCTCTTTCCGTAATCTATCTTAAATGCTCCATCTCCAATATATTTTATGTTTTTGGGAATATATATAGTGGAAAGAGAATCGCATCCTCTAAATGTTTCTTTATATATACTGTCTATTTTTTCGGGGATGTTAATGCTTTTCAGGTGTATAGAAAAGCTGAAAGCAGAGCTTCCCAAATAACTTAAAGAGTTAGGAAGATGGATTTCCTCTAAACGTGAATGATAAAAAGCACCTGCTCCTATGTATTTGACAGAATTAGGAAATGTAATATGAGTGGCATAGGTTCCTTTAAACGACCAATTACTTATGGTGTCAATAGATGCAGTCAAGGGTATTTCCGTTAAACCTGAATTTGCAAAAGAACCATACCCCGTGCTGTGCATGTAGTTGGGTAAATGCACTTTTTTCAAGTTTTCGCAATTCTCGAATATATTCCGAGGAAGCGAGTTTATGTCGTCAATTGTTGCATAGTGTACCAGCATCGTAGGATTGTTTACAGGAGGGAGTTTCTCATAATACCGATATTGGTTTTGCTCTTCATTGTTGCTCATAAGGAGAGTGGCTTCCGACAAATCTATTTCATTCAGCGTGTTGGTATTGTTGTCCTTGTGCCATGCAAGTTTTTTATCCGGAGCATCGTTACCTGGAAAATAATGGGAAAGAAATTTTTGGGAATACATGAATGGAGCCAGATATAGCAAGTCTGAGGAATATATGTTGCCAACAATCTTCAGGCTGGTTATATTAAGAGGTTTGTCGCCCAAGACCTCTTCCAGAGTTCCGGGTTGCTCCATGACTACAGTGAATTGCTGGCTTGGGGAGTTGTCGTCAGCCAGGGCATTGCATGTCAGCGTGATGGCGAACAGGCAGGCAAAAGTGCGTAATGTAAGAAAAAAGTTACTCATAGATGAAATCATTTAAAGTGTTCTGCATGCAAATATAGTTATTTTTTTGATTGCCAACAATTTTTTCCGTTTTTTTCTTGTTGGAATCAACCTTTTTAGTTAGTTTTGCGAAACTAACTAAAATATATATATCTATGGATTATATTACTCCCCTTATGTTTGGTGCCGTCGGTAATGGCAAGGTAGATGACACCGTAGCGTTGAGAAAAAGCATTTCTGCTTCCCATTCTTCTGGAATTCCAATTCTTATCCCCAGTGGTTATACATTCTATGTTACGGAGCCTATTAACGAGAATCGTGAAGTTAGACTATATATCGTTGGAAATTGTATCCATGGACTTAAAATCAAAACGGGAGACGAGGTAAAAACAGGATGTATAAGATTGGGTAACAGCACCCATCTGTTTCAAGATGCTACCGAAATATCGGGCTTTATTAAGGGTGTGTATTTCTATTGCGAAGACTGTAAGGATTTTAACTGGGGAGGAAATGGTGCGCCTAAACACAAGGAAAATACCGTCCATTTTTTTGACAACTGTACGTTGCACTCACTTACTATACGTGATTGCTATTTCTGCAGAATGGAGGCGTTCTTGTACGATAGTTCTCTTTATAGCATTTGCAATATTACATACAGTATGTTCTTGACGTGTTATTGGTTTGCCAAATTTGGTAGCAAAGAGATGATAATGTGCGATTCTACCATTGCCAATAATTATATTAATGGCGGTCAGGAATTGTGTGATAATGAGTGCTTTGAGTTTGGCTATTACAATGCAGCGACTATCACCCATAATTTCATTGACTACTACCGTACTATCTACCACCCCAAGGCTCCCCATCCATGTGGATTTGCAGGCCCGCTTTCTCAAGGCAACCAATACCAAATGTTCAAGTATTTTTATTATTTTGAAGAGCCCCAATTCTCTGATATGACATTTATGAGTGATTGTGATGTATTCAATCACACATTCAGGGAGGACAATGCAACTGGAGTTGATGCGGAAAAATTAGAAGGTTACCAATCTCTTAAGGTTTATAATCAAGACAAAACTGTTAGTGATGATATGCCCCCTTGTATTGCATATACCAAAGAGACTGGTATTATCAGCATAACCAATATGAAAATTGAGAGTTGGGTGAAAACAATCCTGTTTATCAAAGACAGCATTGTCAATTATGAATATTCAAAATTCACATTGACTATCGCTTGTGGAGATGTGTTCGACCGCGATAATGTGGTGCAACTTGAAACTGATTGGAAGGTTTATAATGGAGGACATTATCGCTTTACGAACAAGATAGAGACCAATCTGGTGAAGATGTATTCGTTAGAAGAACTACCCGAAATTACTGAAGGATGGGTGTCGGAAGGGGCAACTTTTGGAATGAATGCGTGTTGTCTTGTTGATAACGGCAGCGGAGGCAAGGAGAAACTTCTGCTTAAAGCATCAATCGCTTATTTTCCAGACGGATGGCATTGTTGCTGGTTGACGGAGCAAGGAATGCCTTTTAGAATCTATTGAGCAGAGAACAACGGTCATTTGCATAAATTCTATAATATAATTGGTTATAAAAAAGGAAATGGAGGCCGCCTGTGCCTCCATTTCCATTGACCTTT
>NZ_NPJL01000041.1:0-4590 GCF_002251325.1 Prevotella sp. P4-67 | reverse complement strand
CCGCCCCTTGGGGAGGGCATGGGGAGGGGCCTCCAATAAGCAGCAGCAACTCTGTAGGAGTTGCGTTTCCCCAGCCCAGGGTTGCGGGCGAAGCACGCTACCCTGGGTAAGCACCCCCCACTAACCTGGCAACTCTGTAGAAGTTGCGATTAGCCGTAGGCGTTACCCGCAGCAGGACAATGTAATGAAATGCATAGGTGGATATTATCAGATTGAGCATTACGCCTACGGCTACGCGCAACACCTTACCTTCCCGCACCGCAAAGCGCCGCGCCGGTGACCTTCGCGGCGCCATCCTATACCTTATTATATATATAGCGACGAGACAAACCAAAAGGGCAAACCCGAGGATGGCTATTGTGAGGCCATCGGCAGGGGCCATGAGCAAGAAGACAACCCATCTGCTGCTGACAATGGCTTGCTTGACTTAAAATATCTTAATTACCAGCGTGTTTTTCATCATTTATTTGGCAGTATGTGTCGAAAAGTGTAGCTTTGCGATGGCATTATGTGTCAGAAAGTGTTGGTTTTCGCCCAAAACATGTGTCGAAAAGTGTAAACATCTGACCATTTCATGTGTCGAAAAGTGTAAAGCGATGAAGAGGAAGATATACAAAGAGCTTGTAGACTGGAAAAACAGAGAGCAGCACAAGCCCCTGATACTAAATGGGGTCAGACAATGTGGGAAGACTTATATCCTGAAGGAATTCGGAAGGAACGAGTTCGACAATCTGGCCTACATCAGTTGCGACCGAAATGAGAGCCTGCACGCCATCTATGCAGGTGACTTTGACACGGCGCGTATCATAAGAGGATTAAGCGCGCTTACCGGCGTGGATATTATCCCTGGAAAGACTCTTATATTCTTGGATGAGGTGCAAGCATTTCCACAGGCCCTGGAGGCTTTGAAGTATTTCTGCGAAGATGCCCCCGAATATCATATCGTGGTGGCTGGCTCATTGTTGGGCGTAGCCCTGCATGCAGGCATCTCCTTTCCCGTAGGCAAGGTTCAGTCGATGCGACTGTTTCCTATGGACTTTGAGGAATTCCTCATGGCAATGGGAGAAGACCAGCTGCTCTGTCTGATGCACAACAAGGACTATGGGGTGATGAACGCGCTCCACGAGAAGCTGAAAGACTATCTGCGTCAATACTATTATGTTGGCGGAATGCCAGAGGTCGTAAAGACGTATGTGGACAACAGGCTGCCAAACCAGGTGCGCACTATTCAGAACGAAATTCTATCCAATTATGCCAGCGATTTTTCCAAGCACGCCCCGGCACAGGAGGTGCCTCGCATAGACATGGTATGGCAGTCCATACTGGGACAGCTATCCAAAGAGAACAAGAAGTTTGTCTATGGTGTGTTAAAGAAGGGCGGCAGGGCTAAGGAATTTGAACTGGCGATACAATGGCTGATGGATGCCGGCTTGGTATATAAGACAACCAGGGTGACAAAGCCCGAACTGCCGCTGAAGTTTTATGAAGACCTGTCGGCTTTCAAGCTATTTCTCTGCGATTGCGGACTGATGGGGGCTATGGCAGACACCACAGCAAAGGATGTGCTGCTTGGCGACAACGTGTTTACGGAATACAAGGGCGCCTTCACCGAACAGTATGTTCTCCAGCAGTTGCTCGCATTGGGCATCAGCCACATCTACTATTACAGCTCTGACACCTCTCGTATGGAGATGGACTTTCTCGTTCAGCGCGATGGCGCTCTGCTGCCCATAGAGGTAAAGGGAGGCACAAGCATCAAGTCAACCTCGCTGCACAATTACCTGATGGAGCATCGGGAAATATCTGCCATACGCTATTCCATGCTGCCCTACCGCCAGCAGGAGAATATCACCAACATGCCGCTATACAGCGTTTTCCTGCAATAGAGTATCGGTCAAGCCGAGTGCCTCATCAACCGTTTCTTGATGTCCCGCAGCTTGACCGATAATCATTGTTTGCCCACTCCGTCTTAGTGTCTGCCCAGAGCACACCCTCCAAGCACATCTTCCCCTCATTGCCCGAGCCCCATACCCTTCCGCCTGCTACACCCAGTATCACAACAATACGCCAAAAACAGCTGGCGAGGCTCTCTGGCCCAGCCAAAGAGTACAATAATCAGCCCAAACTTCCACTTTTTCGGGAGGAAATGAGCAAAATTCAAAATATAATTTATAACTTTGCTACAAAAGTTCAAAGTGACAATTTGAAAAAGTGGCATTATGATAAATAAGGATATACTTAAGCAGGTTTTGGCATCCAACCAAAAAGACATTGAGAACTACAAGATAGTTCCGCGTACATTGCCAGGCGACGATTTCCCATGTCGCGTGTTTGTCGGTGTACGCCGTGCCGGAAAATCGTTTATGCTGTACCAGAAGATGCAACAGACGCTGGCATCGGGACAAAGTTGGGCAACAATGCTTTACCTGAACTTTGAAGACGACCGCCTTGCGCAGTTCGATAGAAGCGACTTCGAGCTGATATTGGAGGCACACGCGGAAATGTATGGGCAACGCCCAATGCTTTTCTTGGATGAAATCCAGAATATAGAAGGCTGGGAAAAGTTTGCCCGCCGTTTGGCAGATGCAAAGTATGCCGTATGGCTGACCGGCAGCAATGCCAAGATGTTATCTTCAGAGGTTATGACCACCTTGGGAGGTCGATACTTGGCAACGGAAGTATATCCATACAGCTTTCAGGAGCTTCTGAAAATACAGGATATCCCTTACGATAAGATATCACAAATGGCTACAGAGTCGCGGGCAAAGATACTTCGGGCGTGGAATGAATATCTCTTATGGGGAGGACTTCCCGAATCTGTCGGACTTACCGTGAAACGCAACTATCTTAGCAGTACGTTCCAGAAAATATATCTCGGTGATATTGCAAGCCGTAACAAGATAGCCAACCCCAACCTTTTGCGCCTCATGGTCAAGAAACTGGCTGAGAATGTTGGCCAACCCGTGTCATACAATCGCCTGGCCAATGTTCTTTCCACCGTAAGCGGAAGGATATCAATGCCTACGGTCAGCAAGTATATCGAATACAGCGAGGCCGCATGGCTCTTGTTGCGCCTACGAAATGTTTCTGCACCATTCACAGAAAAAGAAACGTCCTGCAAGTACTACTTCATCGACAACGGAGTGCTTGACCTCTTTTTGCTCGATGGAGAGACCATGCTGCTTGAAAACATCGTTGCCCTGGCGCTTTTCCATAAGTACGGACATGATGCCGACAACGAGCGAGTGTTCTTCTATAATGACAAGGTGGAGGTCGACTTCTACATCCCCGAAGATGCCACTGCCATCCAGGTTTCGTATAGTATCACCCAGTCTACCTCTACCTATGAGCGCGAGGTCAATGCCTTGAAAAAGATCCCTGGCGCATTGTCTTGCAAGCGTCGATTGATATTGACAAATGACGAGTCCGACAGCATTGAGGACCAATATGGCACCATTGAGGTACTCCCTGTGTGGAAATGGCTGTTGCTACAGGGAAGAAACGAATGAATAACCACCTCAAACACAGCAGGAATGAGCTCCCGCACCTTGAGGAGGGTTTGTGGAGGGGCCTCTATCCGCAGCTGTTTTTGTACCGGCGAAAGCCGGACTTTTTGAACGGCCGAAGGCCGCTTTTTGTACCGTCGCGGCGGATGGCGTCATGCACCGCATGACGGTGGGGATGGCGGCGTCGACACGGAGGAAAACTCATTTTCCGACAGTCGGCACCGACATCACCGCCAAGGCGAAGCCGCCATCCGCCGCCACGGCTTTTTGTATCTACTCCATCACACTCATAGGCGCAATCAAAGTAGAAAAACACATGATTGAACCCACACAATCAGCAGCCACTAAGAGCCGAAGGTCACCAGCGCGACGCCGTGAGAAGTGGAAAGGCAAATATCACCGCTTGGCACCACCTTCTCATTACATCCACCCGCAGACCAACCACCCCCAGCCTTACAGCACCTTACCCCATCGCAATCATCATCAAGCAGAGAGCCCACCAACATCTCGTTGATGGGTTCTTCTTATGCCTGACCGTTTGTGTTTCCATCGCATTAGAAAGAGAGTTCAATTGTGGCAAACTGTCTATAAGCGCTACTTATAGCCTTTGCCCATAGGTAATCACATAGAGTTGCTGTGTGTTTTTCATGCTCATACTTATGCAGGTCGCGGTCAACAAGGCCATGGCTGCCTACCCCGTAAGACAGGCAGCCCATTGGGGTTACCCCATCCATTAATAAGGTACTGACGGTCTATAAATCATCACCTTTATGATAGTCCATATGATGACCGCTGCGCAAGCACCCAGAGGTACAAAAAAGAAAATCTTCAACCATAAAGGCATTGGATAGTACGTGCCAGGATTTACGATTCCGCTCTCCCACATGTCATACTCGAACCAGGTGTCGTCATTCAGACGACGATAATACTTTCTTCCCATAGTAATACGTTTAATTTAACCCAAATCGGTCATTAGAAAAAGTTTCTTGTCATTTTCTAATGACCGCCATTAGAAAAATAGCTTTGTATATGCTTGATTCATAAATATTTACTAACTTTACCACGAAAAAAAGAATATACTCCG
>NZ_NPJL01000040.1:0-48053 GCF_002251325.1 Prevotella sp. P4-67 | reverse complement strand
GTACTTGCGCGGGCGCTGTGGGAGCAGGGGCGGAAGTCTTGGCTTCGGCCTTCGGAGCGGAGGGAGCCTGGGCAGTGTCGGGGGTGGCTGCCTGGCGCTGGGCATCTACGGTGGCTGCCTGGCGCGTCATCGCTGTCTGGGGCTGCGGGGTGGCTGCGGGTGCCTGGGCTGCAAGCTGCTGCTTGCGATACTCGTCGGGTACGATCTGCGGCAACGCCCTCGGGGTGTTGTCGTCAGCCTTATAAGGTACGGTAATCTTGTCTGCAAATCGCATCTTGTACTGCAAGAAGGCGTTGAAGATGCCTTGGGTGTAGAGGGTGAGCGCTGCATCGGAGTTGAGGAAACGCTCTTCGTCGGGGGTGGATATGAAGCCGAGTTCCAGGAGGCAGCTGGGCATCGACGAGAGACGCAGCACGGCCAGATTGTTCTGGTGGGCGCCGGCATTGATACGTCCGGTGGCGCGGCACACCTCTCGCTGCATGAGTTTGGCAAGCTCCACACTGCGCTCGCGGTTCTTGTCGGCGATAAACTCAAACATGATGTCGCTCTCGGCAGAGTTCTGGTCTATGCCTTTATACACCTGCTTGTAGTCTTTCTCCATCAAGATTACGGAGTTCTCTCGCTTGGCGACATCGAGGTTTTCCATGATGCCCTTGTTGCCGGTGTTGGCTCCACGGCCCAACGTCCAGGTCTGGAAACCACGTGCCGAGCGGCTGCCTTCGACGGCGTTGATATGGAATGACATGAAGAGGTCGGCCTTGTTGCGGTTGGCGATTTCGGCACGGTCTATCAACTTGATAAACACATCACGCTTACGGGTATAGATGACTCGCACATCGGGGCAACGCTCCTCGACCATTCGGCCGAAGGCGAGGGCATAACGCAGGGTAAGCGTCTTCTCATTGGTTACGGCTCCGGGTGCGCCAAAGTCGTGACCGCCGTGGCCGGCGTCAATGACCAGGGTAAATCGGCGCCCGTCGGCCATCATCGGGATGGTAAGGAGCGCCAGCAAGAGAGCCAAGACTGTTCGCTTAATCATATCTACATGAATAACAATGCAAAATTAACAAATATTCATCATAAAACCGCCAGCGGCTGTCAAGTTTTATCATTTATTAAGTGTCTTCGGCGCCGTTACCATAAACCCGACGGAGCCATTAGTTTACAGACATGGCCAAACGCAGCCCGAGATGGCCATATTTTTCCTCTGGGGGCATCCCACCACGAGGGCGATGATATACTTTCAAATAGTCATATTTATCATCTTCCCAGACCGAGCCACCTCTAAAACAACGGCCATCTTTGTATGTACTTCTATCCGGTCCTTGGGGATTGGTAGTGGGACTATGGCGATAATAATCATCGTTATGCTTGTCCTGGCACCATTCATTCACATTTCCAGTCATATCATAAAGACCCAGTTCGTTGGGCTTTTTGGTTCCCACCTCTTTCTTGTCACCCAATGAACTCCAAGAATACCGCTTGGCATTACCTGCATGCCATCCTATTTCATCAAGATTGTAGCTTCCGCTATATCTATAACCACGACTGCGCTTGCCGCCACGTGCAGCATACTCCCATTCGGCCTCTGTAGGCAGACGGAAGTGGCGTCCGGTCAATTCGCTTAGCTTCTCTACGAAGTCCTGACAGTCATACCAGTTCACTTGTTCAACCGGATAGTTGTCTCCCGACGGATACTTTGACGGATTACTGCCCATCACAGCGGTCCAAAGCGCCTCGGTGACCTCATACTTGCAGATATAAAACGATCTGAGGGTAACTTTATGCGGCACTTCGATGCAGTACTCGTTATCCCAATCTCCATTGGGGTCGCCCATCATATACGTACCGCCCTCTACCAGCACCATATCGGCCATGAGTTTCTTGAGGTGGGAGCGCAGAGGCTCTGCCAGCGAGTTGATGTGGTCTACCTTCTTCGGATGGGCAGGCTTGGGCCTTACGGCACTTCTGCCGCGACTCTGGGGTTTCCTTACTGTTGGCTTGGGTTTGGTTGCTGCCGGTCTGCGGATAATTCCCTGCGCAGAGACTGTCACTGCGACCAGACACGACATGAGTATAATGACAATCGATTTCATAGATAAAACTTTTAGTTTGACTTATATGAGAGTGGAAATGAAAGATGGCGTAGGCGCACCGTAGTCCATGACCGTTTGGGGCATTCCCCCCCGCAGAGAATCTGCTCCCGGCGCTAAGCATGGTCATTGTCAAAGTGGAGTTCCACACCGGCACCACCCATATTGGTACCCATAGGCGGGTTGAGCTTGGTGAGTCTGATGTCAATACTCTTGACAAAGGCGAAGCGACGGAAGATGCGGTCGGCAATGCGGTAAGCCACGCGCTCGAGCAGATTGCTGGGCACCTGCATCTCCTGTTCGAGCACACGGTAGACATCGGCATAGTTGACGGTGTCGAGCACATTGTCGCTGAGCATAGCTTGGTCGACAGGATATTGCAGGCGCACGTCCATCAGATAGTCGTTGCCCACAATACGCTCCTGCGCCTCCACACCGTGATAGGCGTGAAAGCGCAGGTCTTGCAGATAAATATAACTGGAGTTGAGTTTCATCTTAGTGATTGCTATTATTATATATAAGGTGTCAACGATTATATATAAGGCATCAACCGCAACGGCTGGCACCGCAGTTGGTGCAGATGAGGCAG
The DNA here is from genome assembly GCF_002251325.1 of Prevotella sp. P4-67. Taxonomy (NCBI): domain Bacteria; kingdom Pseudomonadati; phylum Bacteroidota; class Bacteroidia; order Bacteroidales; family Prevotellaceae; genus Prevotella; species Prevotella sp. P4-67. Next base: position 45,371 of record NZ_NPJL01000040.1, on the reverse strand, counting down.
CCCTCCTGGTAGACAAGGGTTTCCTGTCCGCAGGCGGGGCACATCTGTCCCTTGGCCTGAGTACCGTCGGCGATGTACTTCTTGAGTGCGCGCTCCACGCCGTTCTTCCAAGTGTTAATGCTTTCATCATTAAGCTGGAGCGAACCTACAAGTTTGATGACGTGGTCGATAGGCATACGGTAGCGCAGCACACCCGAGATGAGCTTGGCATAGTTCCAATACTCGGGGTTGAACTTCTGAGACAAGCCCTCGACAGTAGTCTTGTAACCACGCTTGTTTTCAAACTGGAAGTCATAGCGATGGCTGCCGTCCTCGTTGGTCTGCTTGATTATCTTGCCACGGGTGACGGTCTTGGGCAGCACGATACCTTCCTCATCGTCCTGCAGACCGGTGAAGATTTCATAGGGATAGCCGTCGAGCAGTCCTACAAAAGCCACCCACTTCTCGCGGTTGTTCTGGAAGCGCACCACATCGCACACGAGTTCCTTGGGACGGGTCTCGGTGACAGCCGGACGCTGGCAGGGCGAAGCCGCAGCCTCGGCCTGATGGTTCTTCTCCTTCTTCTTGTCCTTCTTGCTTACCGACATCATCACGCCCGAGCGGCTGCCGTCGCGATAGATGGTACAGCCCTTGCACCCGGAGCGCCAGGCTTCGACGTAGAGACGGTTGACGAGAGCCTCGTCGACCTCGTTGGGCAGATTGACGGTCACGGAGATAGAGTGGTCTACCCACTTCTGGATGGCGCCCTGCATCTTGACCTTCATGAGCCAGTCCACATCATTGGCAGTAGCCTTGTAGTAAGGCGAGCGAGCTACCAGCTGGTCTATCTCTTCCTGCGAGTAACGCTTGTGGATATCCATGCCGTTGACCTCCATCCAGGTGAGGAACTTGCGGTGGTAGACGATATACTCCTCGAAGCTGTCGCCTACCTCGTCTACATAGTCCACATGCACGTCGGCGTCATTGGGGTTGACCTTACGGCGGCGCTTGTAGACGGGCATGAATACGGGCTCGATACCCGAAGTGGTCTGCGTCATGAGCGACGTAGTGCCTGTCGGCGCAATGGTAAGACAGGCTATATTGCGACGGCCATACTTGACCATATCGGCATAGAGCTCGGGGTCGGCCTCACGGATGCGTCCGATGAAGGGGTTGGCTTCCTCGCGGTGGGCATCGTAGATGGCAAAGGCGCCACGCTCGCGCGCCATGTCGACCGAGGCACGATAGACGCCAAGGGCGAGGGTACGGTGTACCTCGACGCTGAAGTCGGTAGCCTCCTGGGTGCCGTAGCGCAGGCCCATGGCAGCGAGCATATCGCCCTCGGCGGTGATGCCCACACCGATGCGACGGCCCTGACCGCTCTTGTGGCGTATCTTTTCCCAGAGATGATACTCGGCCTCCTTGACCTCATCGCTCTGGGGATCATGCTTGATTTTGTCCATTATCTGGTCTATCTTCTCCATCTCCAGGTCTACGATGTCGTCCATGATGCGTTGGGCAGCGCGGGCATGACGACGGAAGAGGTCGAAGTCGAAACGGGCTTCGGGGGTGAAGGGGTTGACCACGTAGCTGTAGAGGTTGACACACAGCAGTCGACAGCTGTCGTAGGGACAGAGAGGTATCTCGCCACAGGGATTGGTACTCACTGTGCGGAAGCCGAGGTCGGCATAGCAGTCGGGGATGCTCTCGCGGAGAATGGTATCCCAAAAGAGCACACCTGGCTCGGCGCTCTGCCATGCGTTGTGTACTATCTTCTCCCACAACTGGCGGGCATTGATGGTCTTTGTCATCATCGGCTGGTCGCTGTCGATGGGGAACTGCTGTACATAGTCGCTCCCGTCGACGGCTGCCTGCATGAAGGCGTCGTCGAGCTTCACGCTCACGTTGGCGCCAGTCACCTTGCCCTCGGTCATCTTGGCGTCGATAAACGCCTCAGAGTCCGGGTGCTTGATACTCACCGAGAGCATCAGCGCTCCACGGCGTCCGTCCTGCGCTACCTCACGTGTAGAGTTGGAGAATCGCTCCATAAAGGGCACCAGTCCGGTAGAGGTGAGGGCAGAGTTGTTGACGGGAGAGCCCTTGGGGCGCAGCTGGCTCAGGTCGTGACCCACGCCGCCGCGGCGCTTCATGAGCTGCACCTGTTCCTCATCGATGCGCATGATGGCGCCATAAGAGTCGGCATCGCCGTCGAGGCCTATCACAAAGCAGTTGCTCAGCGAGGCCACCTGATGGTTGTTGCCGATGCCCGTCATGGGGCTGCCGGCAGGCACTATGTATCTGAAATGGTCTATCACATCGAACACCTCCTGGGCGCTCATCGGATTGTCATAGTTGTTCTCTATTCGCGCGATCTCATTGGCTATTCGCCAGTGCATATCTGTGGGCGTCTGCTCATAGATGTTGCCCGCGCTGTCTTTCATGGCATACTTGTTGACCCATACTCGGGCTGCCAGCTCATCGCCGTCAAAGTAGGCGAGCGTGGCACGGTATGCTTCATCGTAAGAATATGTTTTCAGTTCGCTCATAACAAGTTGGATAATTATTATAATATGTCGGACTACAAAGCTACTACATTTTTTCAACATGAGCGAGCGTTTTCATGGAATTTTTCATAAAAGAAATCGATTATTTGTTTTCCGTTTTGGAAAACTTTAGATAACTTTGTCGCAGAAAAGTTTTCCAAAAAGATGACACAGTTTACTTCCAGGCGTTCCATACGCCGCTATACCCAGCAGCCCATTGACGAGGCGCTGCTCCATCGGCTGCTCAGCGATGCCGAACGTACCCAGACGATGGGCAACCTGCAACTATATTCGGTCGTAGTGACGCGCAGCGACGAGATGAAGGCGCGGCTCGCTCCCGCCCACTTCTCCCAGCCCATGGTGACCCAAGCCCCCGTGGTGCTCACCTTCTGTGCCGACTACAGGCGTACCACCCTGTGGGCAGAGCAGCGACAGGGCCATCCCGGATACGACAACCTGCTGAGTTTCATCAATGCCGCCACCGACGCCCTACTCTACTGCCAGACCTTCTGCAACATGGCAGAGGCCGAGGGGCTGGGGCTCTGCTTCCTGGGCACCACCGTCTACTGCCCCGAGGCCATCATCGACACCCTGCAGCTGCCCCCGCTGGTATTCCCCGTCGCCACCATCACTCTGGGTTGGCCCGACGAGCATCCGGCGCAGACCGACCGTCTGCCGTTGAGCGCCATCGTGCACGAGGAGACCTACGCCGACTATACGCCCGAACGCATCGACGCCGCCTATGCCGAGAAGGAAGCCACCGAGGAGAACCGCCACTTCGTGGAAATCAACAACGTGCAGACCCTCGCCCAGATATTCACCGACATCCGCTACACGCGCAAGGACAACGAGGCCATCTCTGCCACGCTCATCAAGGCGCTACGCCGACAGGGATTTCTCGACGACAGCCAGCCATAACCCAAACCCAGCACCCCACCCCACAAGACACGGGCAAGCCTCTATCCACAGAGACTTGCCCGTGTCTGCTGTTATAGGGAACAGCAGCAGGCGGCAAGGCTGCCAAGGCTGACGGCAATCCATGCATATTCTTACGCCAAGCCATATCGGTCGAGCCCAAAGCCCATTGACTCACGCCCGAAGCCCATTGACTCGCGCCCGAGAGCTCTTGGCTGGCTCGTATCAGAAGGCACGAGGCCACGTAACGAAAGGCACGGACTCACGTTTCAAACGACACGAGCCCTCGTTTCAATCGATACGAGCCGCCAGAGTTACCCTCCTGCTCAGCCGAGACAACCTCGTGACCGCCGGAGATAATCTCTGTACTCAAGTGATGACCTTGTGAAAGAAGGAGTATACTAACGGGAATAGCGGAAGCAAATCGGGGCGCGCTGCCGAGGCCCTCCGCACAGCCAGACATACGGGATAAAACGCAGAACGCAAATGCCGTGGGGGTGGGCATTTGCGTTCTGACTGTTATAGTAAGTTCTGATTCTACGTATGTCGTGGCCTCAACTGCGGCTTATCTGAAGACCCTTGTCACTGAGCGACATATCGACGAAGCGGGCATTGGCGTTGAGACGGTTCTCACGGAGAATCTGCTTGATGCGGGCTGCAGCCTCGGGGTCTTTAGCCACCATGTAGAGGTAACCACCTCCACCGGCTCCGGGCAACTTGTAACCGAGGCAGAGGTCATCGATGAGCGAGGTGAGGCGTGCCACCTCGGCTGGGTTGGTACCGCTGTCGAGCAGCTGGTTCTGCTGCCAGGTCTTGCGGACCAACCGGCCCATCTCATCGAAGTTCTCGCGCTGGATGGCTTCAAACATATCGATGGTATGTTGCTTCATCTCGCGGAGCAACGCCAGTTCGTCGTGCTGGTTGAGGAACATGCGGCGCACAATCTCTGCCAGTATCTTCTTGGCGGTGCGGGTGATGCCCGTATAGTAGAGCAGATGACACGCGCGGTACTCGGGCTGGGTGTAGAGAGATGACGGCAACCAGCGCACTACTGGGTTCTGGTCAAAGCCCTTGCCCGTCTGCAGCAGCTTGATGCCCTGGAGCAGACCGCCAAACTGGTCTTGCCATCCGCCGCCAGTGGTAAGGAGCTGTTCGAGCACAAGGGTGCGGCGGCCAATCTCGTTCTTGTCCCACATGAGACCACAGAAGTCGTTGATGGCACTAAGTACGGTCGACGCCAAGAGGCTGCTCGTGCCCAAGCCCGACCCTGCGGGAATAGCAGAGAGCAGCGTCACCTCGATACCACAGCCGAAGGCGGCAAGCTGCTGCGCCAACGACTGATACTGCTCAGCCGAATACTCGGGCAGGAAGCCCGCCAACGCCAGTGCAGCTTTGGGTATTGAGAACGGACTGCCCACATGGTGGAAGTCGCGCAGCTCTTCAAAAGTGGTGATGACCTCAGAAGCGCCGAGGTCGATACTGCGCAGGATGATATGATGGTCGCGGCAGGGCTTGACATAAGTCTGCAGAGGCGGCTGACCATTGAGCTCGATGGCGAGGTTGATGACGTTGCCGCCCTCCATAAGGCAGAAGGGAGGGGTGTCAGTCCAGCCACCGGCGATGTCGATGCGCACAGGGCTGCGACCCCATACTATCTGGTCGGAGTAGACCGAGAGACGGGGATGCTGCTTCTCGGCGAGCACGGTCTGGGTGAGGCCTTCACGCAGCAGACTGAAGGCGCGGCCCTCGCTTTCGGAGCCGTCCTTGCCATTGAGCCGCTGCAACTCGGAGCGGAACATGGCATCGTGGATGCGGGTGAGCAGAGGCTCGTCGGCAGGCAGAGGTGTAGGCTCGGCTATGTGGTTGGCGGCAAACTCATGGGCGGCATCGTCGAGGTCTACCTGGTAGAACACGCTGTGGGCGTAGTTGTGGGAGAGGAACGACCAGTTCTGCGCACGGTTTTCCCTGCGCTGCTCGACGAGACGACGCAGATTGGCCTGGGCCGAAATCTCGTCGGCGCTGAGACGCTGGGCCTCGTTCCATACCACGCGGCCACCCTGCTGATAGGGCTCGTTGAGCATCCATCTCAGCACAAGGCCGGCGTCGTTGATATTGTCGACCACGGGGAAGATGCGGGCCGACTGCAGGTCGTCCTTGCCCTCGATGGCGGCGGCATCGATGCCGCGCTCTTCGGTCCAACGGGTGAAAGGTTCACCCAAGTATTCGGTCACACCATCGGTGATGTCGCCGCGGAACTTGTCGTTGAAACCATAGGGGCGTATGGCGTAGCTCTCGTCGCCGATGGGCACGATGTCGACACACTGGCCGGGACGGAGTTCTATCTTCCACTGGTTGCGGGGCACACCAGTGATGATATTCTCATGGGCTATGGTCCACTGGGCGCTCACACAGCTGTTTTCAATCCAGAGGTTCTGGTTGTGTTCGGTAATCTTAATCTCCACTTCAGAGTTCTGGGTGAACATGGAGGGATGGGGCTTGAGCGAGTGGTGCATAATCTCGCGCTGGTCGTTGACGATATTCTGGATGTCAAGCATAGACGAGACTATCTCGTGCGACGTACCGAAGTGATAGAACTCTCCGCCGGGCAGAGGCAGTATGGCCACCTTGAGGTCGTTGACCTCGGGGTCGTCGATGGTGGGGTCGGTGCCGAGACAGCAGCCGAACTCGCCGTACATGTCATAGTTGGTCACCTCGCCGGCGCGCATAGAGCGGCGCATGAGCACCTTGACGGCGCGGTCGGACAACAGCCACACGCCGATGTCGGTCAGATAGAAATGCTCTTTCTGCAGCTGACCCAGCGTCTGCATCGATGGTTTCTGAAGCATACACTTGAGCTGGGTGGGAGTCTGGCGGGAAGAGACAAAGACGCCGTGGTCCTTGGCTATTTCGGGTCCGAGCCACAGGCCATAGCACACCACGTCGGCATCGGGGATGGGCTGGAGCGCCTGGGTAGCGCGGATGTAGACATCGCCGCTGACAATCATCGTGCGCAGACCCTCGGGCGCCTGGTTCATGATGCGCTGATAGAGGGGCACCTGCAGGGAGAGCAGGTCTTGAGACAGGCGCTGGCCGCGCTCCCATCTGAACACGGGAATGGGCGTGAGTATCTTGCCCGAAGGGGCGTATGAAGGCAGTCTTCGGCTCTGTCCGCCGGCATGGAGCAGCAGACGACGGTCGGCAGCGAGCCACTCGTCGAAGCTACGGCCATTGCCATGGGCTTTGTAGCACGCCTGGAGCAACCAGGTGGTGCCGCCACCCGAGCCGAGCTTGCGGCCCACGGGGTCGTTGGTGCAGAACCATTCGGTATCAGACAGACCGGTTATGTCATGGAAACATCCCACCAGATTGGGGGGCAGGGAGAGCAGTTTCTTCATATCTTATAGAGTATTAATGTGTCGTTTGATTATTCTTCTTGCGGCGCCAGGTGTCGTAGAGTCCGCCCACGATGATGAGCAGCAGCACCACATAAGCCACATAGGCTATGGTCTCAGTGGTATCGACGCTCTTGGGGAAGAAGGCGAGCTTGACCTGATGCTTGCCGGCAGGCACGCGGAGCGCGCGCAGGATGTAGTTGACGCGGCCCAGCTCGGCAGGCTGTCCGTCGATGGTGGCGGTCCATCCGGGATAGTAGACCTCGGAGAAGACGAGCACGCCGCCCTTGTCAGAGCTTACCTCGTAGGTCAGCTGGTTGGGCTCATAGGCGAGGAGTTTGGCCACAGAGTTCTTGTCTTGCGCCACAGCCTCGCCCAGCACGTCGGCAAAGCGCTTGTCGGCCACAGCCTCGTGGCGCAGGTCAATCTGGCCTATGCGCTCTATCTCCTGGTTGGCGTTGTCGGCAAAGGTGAGCCGGTCTACAAACCATGCGTTGCCGTAGGCATAAGGATTGAGCAGAGGCACGGTCTGTCCGCCCTGCAGGGGGACGATGATATACTTGGTGTTGAGCATATTGAGCACGGGGAAGAGCGAGTCGCCGTTGACGCGGGTCATGTCGCCATCACTGTCGGCCACCGCCTTCATGATACGCGACATCTGGGGATTGATGTAAGCCTCTATCATCTCCTGGTAGCGGCGCAGCTTGGCGGCATGATAGCCTCCGATGCTCTTGTGGTAGTAAGAGGTCTCGTTCTCGTTGAAGGTATTGGTGGCGAGATTGAGCACACGATAGTCCAGACCCTTGTCCTTGAGGATGAGCTGGTCGGTGTGGCTCATGGGCTGGGGTGCCTCACGCACGCTCTTCTCTACAAACATGCCGTCATTGAGGTAGCGCTTGTTGACCTGCCACATGTCTACCAAGCAGAGCACTCCCACGCCGGCAATCATGTAGGCAGCCTTGAGCTTGTTGATGCGGTAGAGCAGCAGCATCACCACGCCCACGGTAACAATCCAGAACGAGCGCCAGCAGTCGGCGGTCATCACGGCCTGACGCATCTCGGTGAGATTGGCCATAAGGGCGTGACGATACTCGTCGGGTACCTGGCCGAGCGCCACACGCTCGGACGAAGAGATGAAGTCGTTGAAGAAGAAGCCGGGCATGAGGGCGAAGAGCAGAGCCACGCCGGCGGTGAGGCCGAAGCTCACGTAGACCCAGCGCATATTGCGGGTGAGCACCTGCGGGTCTTCCACGATGCGGCGCAGCGCCATCATGGCAAGCAGAGGGATGGTAAACTCGGCTATCACAAGGATAGACGCCACGGTGCGGAACTTGGCGTAGAGGGGCACGTAGTCGAGGAAGAAATCGGTAAAGGGCATGAAGTTGCGACCCCACGAGAGGAGTACACTCAGCACGGTGGCTGCGAGCAGAGCCCACTTCATGGGCCCCTTGACGATGAAGAGACCGAGGACGAAGAGCATGAGCACAAAGGCACCCACGTAGACGGGGCCGCTGGTACCGGGCTGTTCGCCCCAGTACTGTCCTATCTGCTGGTAGATAGGGTAGAACTCAGGGTTGGCCTTCTCCATAGCGGTCTCATTGGCTGCGAGGGGCACAGAGGCGCCTCCCTTGACATTGGGGATGAGCAGCGTCCATGTCTCGTCGATGCCGTAGCTCCACTGGGTGATGTAGTCGCGGTCCAGTCCACTGCTGGTCTGGTTGGCGGCGTTCTTCTTGACCAGCTCGCTCTTTCCGCGCATGCTCTCCTGGCCATACTGCCAGGTGTGGTAAAGGTTGCTCAGATTGATGCAGATGCCCAGCGCGGCGCCCACGAAGCAGACGGCGGTGGCTTTGGCAAAGCGGTCGAGGCGGTGGCTGCGGATGGCCTCAACGAGGAAGGCTATCACCATGAAGAGGATGATGAACAGATAGTAGTAGGTCATCTGCACGTGGTTGGCCTTCACCTCAAAAGCGGTGAAGATGGCTGTGAGCAGCAAGCCGCTCAGGTAGCGACCGCGATAGGCCTGCACCACGCCGGCAATCATGGGCGGCAGATAGGCCAGTGCCATCACCTTCCAGATATGGCCCGCGGCGATGATGATGAAGAAGTACGACGAGAACGCCCAGATGATGGAGCCCAGCACAGCCAACTCCTTGCGGAAGTCGAAGGCGCGCAGCAGGATGTAGAAGCCCAAGAGGTAGGCAAAGACGTACCACACATTCTCGGGAAGCCACAGATGGTAGGCGTCCATGACCTTCTGCAGACCGTTGGTACTCGAATACGACGGCGCAGTCTGATAGGTGGGCATACCGCTGAATGTGGCGTTGGTCCAGCGCGACACTTCACCGGTGCGGGCGTGATATTCCGACTGCTCCTGACCAGCTCCGCGACCCGCCGACGAGTCGTGGCGGTAGAGGATGCGGCCGTCAAGGTCGGCAGGCATGAAATAGACAAACGCTATCAGCGCAAACAAAACTACTGCGGCTGCATCGAGCCAGTATTTCTTCAGTATATTCATTGTTGTTGGTATTGTTTACTCCTCGCCCGTTAAGGGCTGTAAGTATTAATGTATTATAAATCGCTGCAAAGATAATGAAAATATGAGAATAAGCCAACATAATCGGCAATTAACGTGACTTTTGCCCTTCTGCCGGCGGCCTGGCGAGCATCCTCTGCCACCGTCGGCGTGGCGGCAGGGGCGACAGGCGGCGACGGCTACCTGTCGGCGAGCAGTTTGTCCATCAACCGTGGCATGGCGTAGCCCTCGCGCTCGTCGGGGGTGGCCCAGCGATACTCCTTCAGCAGCTGCGCTATCGGCGGGAGGCCATAGGGCAGCGGTTCATGGTCTGTCAGACGGGTGGCGTCGATACGGATGAGCTGGGCATAGATGGTCTGGTGGGTGAGCACATGCTTGACCACGTGCCCGGCATCGTCGAGCGATGCGGCGTCGCCCTCTACAAGCACAGGTTCCCACAGCGAGCGCCAGATGTCATCGGTGCCGCGGCGGTGGAAGAGCACCTCGTGCGCGCGCGTAATATAATAATAGGTGAAGTAGCGGTCGCGGTGCTTCACGCGGCCCTCCTTGACGGGGAAGGAGGCCGTCTGCCCGAGGCGGCGAGCCTCACACATGTCGTCAAATGGGCAGCTGCCGCAACCGGGACCTTTGGGTTTGCACTGCAGGGCGCCAAAGTCCATCATGGCCTGGTTCCAGTGGCCTGCCTCGTCGGTCGGGCAGAGCGCGTCGGCCAACTGCTGAAACTCGTGCTTGCCCTGGGTAGAGTCGATGGGGGTCGAGATGGCGAAGATGCGGGCAAGGATGCGATAGACATTGCCGTCGACGGCGGCATGGGGCAGCCCGAAAGCCATCGAGGCGATGGCGGCAGCGGTGTAGTCGCCCACTCCCTTGAGACGGCGTATCTCCTGGTAGGTATCGGGAAAGGCTCCGCGCTCCACTATCTGCCGCGCTGCGGCGTGGAGATTGCGCGCCCGCGAGTAGTAACCAAGTCCTTGCCACAGCTTGAGCACCTCGTCTTCGCTGGCGGCCGCCAGGTCTGCCACGGTGGGATAGGCGTGCATGAACCGCAACCAGTACTTCGTGCCCTGGCTGATGCGTGTCTGCTGGAGGATAATCTCGGAAAGCCAGATGGCATAGGGGTCGCCGCATCCGCGCCAAGGGAGTTCGCGCCAGTGGCGATGAGCCCACTTGAAGAGAGCGGCCGAAAATGCTTTATTGTCCATAATCGTCACAAAATTACGCATTTTTTTCACCTTACTGGCGGCTTTCTCGCTTTTTCTGCCTATCTTCGCAGCAAATAATCAGAAAACCATCAAGCGTATGACCACCACCCTCTTCTCGCGCCCGCTATGGGCCATAACCCTCATGTCGGCTCTCGTGCTGACTGGTTGCAAACCCAAGACTTCGGCTGCCGACGCCACACCGCAGGAGAAGCGGGCGGCAGCGGCTCTGGCCCAGCCTGCCACGGAGCAGGAAATCAAGACGCGCTGTATCTCGATAGAGCGCGCCATAGACATAGCCGACCTCGTAGAGACGAGCGGCACAGCGGTGAAGGGACTGCGCGAGGCCGGGAAGGTGGACGAGATGATGGTCGAGATGGGCTATGTGCGCAGCGCCATCAACGAAATCTACCAGGTGGGACGCGCCACCATCTACACCCAGGGCTGCGACGCCGACGAGATGGGGAGCATGGTCAACGTAAGTAGCGACAAGGCCACGCTCGTAGCCATAGCCGGCGCCGGCCAGCCCGCCACGGCTCCGCTCGTGAGTATTTCGATGACCGACGAAGAGGTGTGGAACAAGCTGCGCCACGAGATGGGCGCGCTGGGGTTCCAGGGTCCTGAAGGCGAGTTGTCCAACGGCCACGGCTACAAGATTTTCGCCGACCGCTTCTTGAGCGGCAACGGTTTTGTCATCCACTTGAGCAGAGAGCAGTGAGCCGATGACAGAAGCATGAGTAGCCCATCGTGGACGCTACGCACCCCCGGCAACTCTGTAGGAATTGCTGCTTCCCCAGCCCAGGGTTGAGGCGTGCAGCGCCTCTACCCATGACGGCGGTATTATTAGCCCATTGTGGACGGTACGCACCCCCAGCAACTCTGTAGGAGTTGCGCTTCCCCAGCCCAGGGTTGAGGCGTGCAGCGCCTCTACCCTGGGTATTGATACAAAAAAGGATAGCAACGCTGTAAGTGTTGCGCTTAGCCGAAGGCGTTATTCTCAATCCAATAATCTCCTCCACCAAATAGCAGCCCATTATCCTGCTGCGGGTAACGCCTACGGCTAATCGCAACTCCTTCAGAGTTGCCACATTACTTATGCTGCACCCAGGGTAGCTGGCTGCGCCCGCAACCCTGGGCTATGAAATCGCAACTCCTACAGAGTTGCTGCTGCTTGTGGAGGTTCCGAGTAGGAGCCCCTCCCCTGCCCCTGTATGGAAGTCCATTCTTGCTGTGTTTAAGGTGATTGTATGACACTCATTCGCCTTGGGAACGGCTGGGATGGGGCCTCTTATTGGCTTCTTCCCCTTTGGATTTTCTGGAATGGAGCTTGCCAACGGACGCTACGCATCCAACGACGACTCTGCCGGGCATGCAAACAAATGGAAGGCGAAGCATGAAACGGGAAATGCAAACTCGGAAATAGTGGTATCGGTGCATGAAACCGTAAAATCAAACCATGAAATGAGCGCCGAGGGCATGGGCAGGACTTTCTGCCCTACCCCGAAGATGGCGACAGCCGTGGCGCGGCATCCCGGCATGGCCAATATGGGTAGGGAGGCGGCGGTTAGGGTTATTTAACTATTATTTAGGCCCACATATAGGCTTATTGGCGTAATTTTGCAGAACAAATTAAAGACAGAGATTATGAAGATAGCAATAATCGTGGCTATGGACAAGGAGTTTGCCCAACTGGCAAAACTGCTGGACCACGCCACGACCACAGAGCATCACGGCAGAACCGTGGTGACGGGAGAGATGGGGCGCCACACGCTCATACTGCAACAGAGCGGCATAGGCAAGGTCAACGCTGCCATCTGCACGGTGGAGATGATAAACCGCTACAAGCCCGAGCTGGTAATATCGACCGGCGTGGCTGGCGGCGCCGACCCCACACTCGACGTACAGAACGTGGTGGTGGGCACCGAGTATGCCTATCACGACGTGTACTGCGGCGACGACAACGACTACGGTCAGGTGCAGGGCATGCCGACACGCTATAGTGCCGCTGCATGTGTGGCAGAAGCCATAGACCGCACCATGGCAGAGAGCGAGGTGACGCTGCGCAAGGGCCTCATCGTGAGCGGAGACTGGTTTGTGAACAGCCGCGAGAAGATGCGCGAAATCATGGGCCACTTCCCCGAAGCCCAGGCTGTGGATATGGAAAGCTGCGGCATCGCCCAGACCTGCCACATCTATGGCGTGCCCTTTGTCTCGATGCGCATCATCAGCGATGTGCCGCTGCGCGACGACAAGGCTGCCATGTACGTGGACTTCTGGGACCGTCTGGCCGACAACTCATTCGGCGTGACGCGCCGCTTCCTCGACAACATCAAATAAATCACAACAAGAGAAATATGGAGAAGATACCAAGTTTTACGATAGACCACGAGCAGCTGCTGCGTGGCATCTATGTGAGCCGCAAGGACCAGGTGGGCGGCGAGGTGGTCACCACCTTTGACATACGCATGAAGGAACCCAACCGCGAACCGGCTCTGCACGTGGGCGCCATCCACACGATAGAGCATCTGGCTGCCACCTATCTGCGCAACGATGAAGAGTGGCGCGACCGCGTCATCTACTGGGGCCCTATGGGTTGTCTTACAGGGTGCTATCTGCTGTTGAGAGGAGACCTGAAGAGCAGCGATATCGTGGGGCTGATGAAGCGCACGTTTGAGTTTGTGGCCAACTTTGAAGGCGAGATACCCGGCGCTGCACCGAGAGACTGTGGCAACTGGCTGCTGCACGACCTGCCGATGGCCAAATGGGAGTCGCGCAAGTATGTGGATGAGGTGCTGACAGACATCAAGCCCGAAAACATGACTTACCCTAACAAGTAAGCCGACAGAGACCGCTCCTGACGACCGCGACGCCAGCCGCGCCGTGGCCGGAGGCTGAGAGAGGGTCGGAAAAGAAATATCCGCAATGCCCAAAAGGGAGGCATTGCGGATATTGTCGTATAGAGCGAGGCTGTAGAGGCCTCGGAGGCGTCGGGTCAGCCCAAGTCGAGGTCTACCTCTACGGGGCAGTGGTCGCTACCCATAATCTGGGTGTGTATCTTGGCTTCTGCCACATGGGGGGCGAGGCTCTCGGAGACGAGGAAGTAGTCGATGCGCCACCCGGTGTTCTTCTCACGGGCACGGAAGCGGTAGGACCACCAGCTATAGGTCACCTCGTCGGGGTGCAGTCGGCGGAAGGTGTCGACAAAGCCACTGTCGAGCAGACGGGTCATGGCCTCGCGCTCCTCGTCGGTAAATCCGGCGTTGCGGCGGTTGGTCTTGGGATTCTTGAGGTCTATCTCCTCGTGGGCCACATTCATGTCGCCACAGACGACGACGGGCTTGTGGGCGTTGAGCTTGAGCAGATAGTTCTGGAAGTCGCGCTCCCACTGCATGCGGTAGTCCAGACGGCGCAGCTCGTCCTGTGAATTGGGCGTATAGACGGTGACGAGATAGAACTGGGGCATCTCGAGCGTGATGACGCGACCCTCGTGGTCGTGCTCGTCGATGCCTATGCCATAGGCGACGCTCAGCGGCTCGTGGCGGGTGTAGATGGCTGTGCCGGAGTAGCCCTTCTTGTCGGCATAGTTCCAGAAGGAGTGGTAGCCGTCAAACTGGAGGTCGAGCTGGCCGGCCTGCATCTTGGTCTCCTGCAAGCAGAAGAAGTCAGCGTCCAACTCGCGGAAGATATCTTCAAAGCCCTTGCCCACACAGGCACGCAGGCCATTGACATTCCATGAGATAAGTCGTATCATAACGTAGTGTTTGAGGGTTAGAAACCGCGGCTCTCGCCACGGAGGAGGTTCATAAACTCTTCGCGGGTCTTGGCCTGGTTGAAGGCGCCACTGAAGTCGCTCGTGGTGGTGATGGAGTTCTGCTTCTCGACGCCGCGCATCTGCATACACATGTGCTTAGCCTCGACCACGACCATCACGCCCAGCGGGTGTAGGGTCTCGTCGATGCACTCCTTAATCTGCTGGGTGAGGCGCTCCTGCACCTGCAGTCGGTGAGAGAAGATATCGACCACCCGGGCTATCTTGCTCAGTCCGGTAATGTAGCCATTGGGGATGTAGGCTACATGAGCCTTGCCGTAGAAGGGCAACATGTGGTGCTCGCACATAGAGAAAAAGTCGATATCCTTGACGATTACCATCTGGCTGTACTCCTCCTTAAAGAGGGCATCGGTCAGCACCTTCTTGGGGTCCTGCTGGTAACCTCGGGTGAGCACTTGCATGGCTTTGGCCACACGCATGGGAGTCTTCTGGAGCCCCTCGCGCTGTGGGTCTTCGCCCAGAAGGGCAAGGATATCATGATAATGGGAAGCCAGCTCGTCGAGCCCGGGCCGGTATTCTGGTTCTATTGTCATTGTAGTTGTCTGTTAGCAATCAGTATTGGACGGTGATTTTTCCCTTGACGATGGTGGCCGACTTGTAACCCATCTTCTTGAGTTGTCCGAGCATCCACGCCGCTTCCTCATAGTTGCGGTAGTTGCCCACACGGCAAATCCATCGGGGCGAATAGAAATGAACGTAGACGGGTTGGTTAGGGAATTTCATCTTTATGGCGTTGCGGACACGCTCAGCCGCGATACGGTCTTGGCGGGTGTTACCTCCAGCGTAGGCCTGTACACGGTAACCGTTAATCTTGTAACCGTTGCGCATGACCTTCTTGCTCATATCCACGGCAGGTGTCTCTTCTTCGTTTTCGTTGTGATTGGCGGATGGGCTGTGGGGCGCATCCTTGTGGGGCTTGTCGCCGTGGGCAGCCACGGGCTTGTCGCCGGGCTTACGGGCGTCGGCAGATGTTGTGGGGTGATTGGTCTTGGTCTGAGTCTTGGCGTCGGCAGCTGGCGTCTGAACCTTGCCATTGACGAGCCTGTCTATCTCCTCACTCTGGGTCACGGTGACAGTACCTTTGCCCGCCTCGGTCTTGCGGATATGTTGCATGAAATTCTGCGCGCGGGCAGAAGTCAGCGAGCCGATGATGGCGACGAGAATGATGGCAAGTAATCTACTCATTTATCTAAGGATTAAGTAAAAGGGCATCGGGCTTCCCCCGACCCGTAGGTCATGAAGCCAGATGCCCTGTAATGGTTTAGCGATTATTTCTTCCAAGCGTCGATGATGCCCTTGAAGTCAGCAGCCTTCAGAGAAGCGCCACCGATAAGACCACCGTCGATGTCGGGCTTGGCGAAGAGCTCAGGAGCGTTGGAAGCCTTGCAGCTACCGCCGTAGAGGATTGATGTCTCGTCGGCAACTTCCTGACCGTACTTCTCGGCAACGATAGAACGGATGTAAGCCAGCATCTCCTGAGCCTGGTCAGAAGTAGCAGTCTTGCCGGTACCGATAGCCCAGATGGGTTCGTAAGCCAGAATGATGTTCTTCCACTCCTCAGCAGTGAGGTTGAATACAGAACCGTCGAGCTCGGCCTTTACAACCTCGTTCTGACGCTCTGCCTCGCGCTCCTCGAGAGTCTCACCGCAGCAGAAGATAACCTTCAGACCGTTGGCGAGGGCGAGCTGTACCTTCTCCTTCAGCATCTCAGCGGTCTCGCCGTAATACTCGCGACGCTCTGAGTGGCCGAGGATAACATACTGAGCTCCGGTAGACTTAACCATAGCGGCAGAAACCTCACCGGTGTATGCGCCCTTCTCCTTGTCGGCGCAGTTTTCAGCACCCAGACCCACTACGTTGGCGTCGAGCACCTGGGCTACGCTTGCCAAGTGGATGAAAGGAGTACAGATTATTACATCGCAGTTAGGCTTGTCCTGTACCAAAGCCTCGTTAATCTCCTTTGCGAGAGCTACGCCCTCCTGCAGGTTCAGATTCATCTTCCAGTTACCTGCTACAATTTTCTTTCTCATTTTCTTGTTGTTTTTATTGAAGTTAAAGTATCTCATTTTTGATTCCTTGTTTCTCACCCAGCGGCTCCAGGCCCACAGTCTGTCGGCAATGACGAGCAACACGAGGGGCAGCACAAACCAGGAGAGGATGGAGGCTATCTTGCGCGCCACGCTGACATCGTCCATCTGGCCTATCTCTATCCGGGCGAGCGGGCCGTTGAGCTCTTCCGACTTGGGCAGCCCGTTGTGGCTCCACTTGCGTATCACGGTGCCGTCCTTGATGAGCACCAGCCCCGGGTTGCTGCGTATGACGGTCTTCAGCGTGGTCTCGTCGCTCATGCAGAAGGGGTACTCGGCTCCGGTGATGTCGCGCCAGTGCTGTATGGCGTCCTCTCCACTCGCCGTGAGGCAATAGAACGGGACTCCTTGCGCCTGACAGTACTCGTAGAGTTGGTCTATGTCGCCGAAATTGGTATCATCGGCACTCTCGAGATGGGGCGAGACGAGCAGGAAGGTATATCCCTTGTCGTCGAGTATCTGCTGGGTGATGTCGTCACCGGTAGCATTGTCGGTAATGGTAAAGTCGTGGATGGGAGGCACGTAGCCTTCTTCCACGAGTTCACTCTTGCGCTCTACGAATGTCCATGTGGAGTCGGGATAGTTGTCGAGGGTAAACTCGCGACGCTCCCCGTTTTTCTCCATCACAAAGGTATTCTCGTAGCGGGGCATCTTGGCGCCCTCGGGTATCTCCATACCCTCGCGGATGTTGGCTCCCACATGATAGGGGCGGAAATCGAAGCGCGGCAGCAGGTACAGGCTGTAGATGCTGGTGGCTACGATATAGATGACGGTATAGTTGACGACTATCCACTGGTTGTTCTCCGACACGAAGCGGAACATACGCTCGCGGCAGCGGCACACCACTACGGCACAGGCCGTGAGCACCACGTTCTTGAGCAGTGTCTGCACATTGGTGAGGGTGATGGCGTCGCCGAAGCAGCCACAGTCGCTCACGGGGTTGGCTATCGCTATCCACACCGTGATGAGGGTCATCACCGCCATAAACGCCAGTATCACCCGGGTGGTAAACCGACGGCGTATGGCGAAGAGGATGAAGATGCCCAGCGCAAACTCGAGAGCTGCCAACGCCACCGACGAACCCAGCGTGAGCCAGTCGGGCACGTAGTCGCCAATCGAAAGCGCCGTAAGATAATCGCGTATCTTGTACTGGGTACCCAGAGGGTCGATGGCCTTGACATATCCCGAGAAGATGAATGTCACTGCCAGCACCGCACGGCAGATATTGGTCGCTATGGTCTTAAGCCTGTTCACTCTCTTTCAACTTGATGGCACCAAATACGGCATAGTTGATTACATCCATATAGTTGGCGTCTATGCCTTCAGACACGAGCACCTGGCCATGCAGGTCCTCGATTTCCTTGATACGTTCTATCTTGGTGAGAATAAGATCGGTATAACTGCTCACACGCATAGAACGCCACGCCTCATCGTAGTCGTGGTTCTTGCGTATCATGAGTTCCAGGGCTTCAGCGGCATAGTGGTCGTAGAGACCGAGAGCCTCGGCGGGGGTGATATCCACGCTGTCGGCAAAACCTCGCGCAAGCTGGATAAGCCCTATAATGCCATAATTGATAAGGGCGATAAACTCCGGACGGATGCCCTCGCCTACCAGCGACTCTTTCTTGATCTCGAGAGAGCGTATGCGCTTGGCCTTGATGTACAACTGGTCGGTAAGCGATGATGGACGCAATATGCGCCATGATGCTCCGTAGTCGTGGAGTTTCTTTTCAAAAAGCGAGCGACACTCGCTGA
This sequence comes from Prevotella sp. P4-67, assembly GCF_002251325.1. NCBI lineage: Bacteria > Pseudomonadati > Bacteroidota > Bacteroidia > Bacteroidales > Prevotellaceae > Prevotella > Prevotella sp. P4-67. The sequence continues at coordinate 27,136 of NZ_NPJL01000040.1, read as the reverse complement.
CCGTATCCTTAAACTGGTCTTCTGTATTTACTGCCATATATATATAATAGGTAGTGCAAAGTTACTGATTTATCAAGAAACAGCAAAACTTTGCCGACACGATTTGCCGTGCCCGTATTATTTTTCCTGTTGGCGGCGGTGTATCACGCGCACCGTACCCACAAGCACATCATAGCGCACCTGCAGCGAGTCGCGGCGTATGCCAATGAAGTTGCGCTCGCGGATGGTCTTGGCAGCCTCCATCTCGGCGATGGTCGCCTGGAGAGCCGAGTCGGTGCGGGCGATGTCGGCCTGGGCGATGCGCAACGACGCATCCTGCCAGATGGGGAGCACACGGCGACGGGCCTCAACCTCCTTGGGATAGCGCTGGCGCAGCGAGGTGATAGAGTCAAGCACCGTCTGATACTTGCCATCGGCATAGAGCTGCTCTATCTGGGCCACAAGCGCTGCGGCATTGTCACTCTCTGTGGGGCCACACGACAGCAGCGTCACAGCAGCTACTGCCGTCAAAAAGAATACCTTTGCTTTCATACATGCAAACTTACACAATTTTTCTGAGGTGGGGAAACAAATGGCATAAAAGTTTTCGGGCTGACTGCCAAACCAGACCTGGCTGCGCCCAGACCATTCTGCCGACCCGCACGGCCACACCTGCGCCTGCTTCACCCCACCCGGCACAGTCTGTGACCGCAACCAGGACGCCCACAAGCCGACGGGGGCGAGATTTTCAGCCATCCACTTGCGAGGACGGCTTAAAATGAGTAACTTTGCAGTAACCTATCGGCGACGCCAGGTAACGGCGCGCCTCAGCAGACATAGATTATGAGAAATTATACTGACGCTGAGCTGGCTCAGCTACTTGACAAGGATATATTCAAGACCATCGGCCGCGTAGCCGACCACCTGCACATGGAGTGCTATGTGGTGGGCGGATACGTGCGCGACCTGTTTCTGGAGCGGGCTTCCAATGACATCGACGTGGTGGTCGTGGGAAGCGGCATCCGTGTGGCCGAAGAACTCAAGGGCCAACTGGGACGCAAGGCGCATCTGTCGGTATTCCGCAACTTCGGCACCGCACAGGTGAAGTACCGCGACCTCGAGGTAGAATTTGTGGGTGCGCGCAAGGAAAGCTACAGCCACGACAGCCGCAAGCCTCATGTCGAGGACGGAACGCTGGAAGACGACCAGAACAGACGCGATTTCACCATCAACGCCCTTGCCATCTGCCTCAACCACGACCGCTTCGGCGAGCTCGTAGACCCCTTCGACGGCGTGTACGATATGGAGGACGGCATCATACGCACCCCGCTCGACCCCGACATCACCTTCTCTGACGACCCGTTGCGCATGCTGCGCTGCATCAGGTTTGCCACCCAGCTCAACTTCTACATCGAAGACGAGACCTTCGACGCCCTGGGCCGCAATGCCGAGCGCATCAAGATTATCAGTGGCGAGCGTGTCATGGAGGAGCTCAACAAGATTATGGCCACGCCCACCCCGAGCAAGGGATTTGTAGACCTGCACCGCTGCGGCCTGCTCCAGATACTCATTCCCGAACTTACAAATCTCGACATCGTGGAGACGCGCAACGGCAAGAAGCACAAGAACAATTTCTACCACACTCTCGAGGTTCTGGACAATGTGGCGCGCCACTCCGACAACATCTGGCTGCGCTGGGCAGCCCTGCTCCACGACATAGGCAAGACCAAGTCGAAGCGCTGGGACCCTCTGCAGGGATGGACATTCCACAACCACAACTTCATCGGCGCCAAGATGGTGCCCCCGCTCTTCCGCAGACTCAAGCTGCCGATGGACGCCAAGATGAAGTATGTACAGAAGATGGTGGACCTGCACATGCGACCCATCGTGATAGCCGATGAAGAGGTGACCGACAGCGCCGTGAGACGACTCATCAATGACGCCGGCGACGACATCGACGACCTGATGATACTCTGCGAGGCCGACATCACCAGCAAGAACCATGAGCGCAAGCAGCGCTTCCTCGACAACTTCGCCGCCGTGCGCGTGAAGCTCGCCGACCTCAAGGAGCGCGACTACAAGCGCTTGCTGCAGCCCGTCATCGACGGCAACGAGATTATGGAGATGTTTCATCTGCAGCCCAGCCGCGAGGTAGGCACCCTCAAGCAGACGCTGAAAGACGCCGTGCTCGACAACCGCGTGCCCAACGAGCGCGAACCGCTCATGGCGCTACTCATGGAGAAGGCCCGCAGCATGGGCATCGTCTGACCGGGCCAGAGCCCATATATAATAAGGTATAGGAGAACAACAATGCCTCTGCCTCCGTCGGAGCAGGGCTATAGAAAAGACAAGAGGAAACGGACTGCCGTTTCCTCTTGCTTGTTTATACGGGTGATGACAGATGCCGTCGGCACCTCACGCCCCTCACGCAGCCTAAGTCTGCCCGAGCCTCGCCCGAGACCGCTTAGCGCATATACCACACCCCATTGTGGTACACCATTGGCACCACAATCTCCTCGCGGGTGCTGTCGGCGAAGGTGAGCATCACAAAGGCGTTGCCCTGATGGCGCGCAGTGTCGACCAGAGCGCCTACGGCAGCGACGTCACAGATGCCGCCACGCTCCTTCTGCTGCTGGGCCACATACATACGGGCATTGGCGATGAGCTGTTCGCGATAGCTGTCGGGAATACTGTCGGGGCGGTAAGTGCCGTCGACAAAGTGGTCATACCGGCCATGGAGCAGATGGTCGTAATAGACCTTGGCGGTCTGCGCCACCACGTCGTCGGACTTGGGTTCAGGGCCACAAGCCACGAAGAGCACGGCCACTACAGCCGCGAGTGTGAATATCAATTTGCGCACGTTGACGGTGATTGCATCTGCCCCCGACACAAGGCCGGGGGCAGACTATGGTTATTATTTCTGGCGTATGAACACGTTGATGGGGCATCCGTGCATAGACCAGTTTTCGCGTATCTTGTTCTCGAGGAAGCGACGGTAAGGTTCCTTGATATACTGGGGCAGATTGGCATAGAACACAAACGAAGGGATTTGCGTGTTGGGCAACTGCGTACAGTACTTGATTTTGATATACTTGCCTTTGGTCGATGGGGGTGGCGTTGCCTCGATGATAGGCAGCATCACCTCGTTGAGTTTGGATGTTCCGACGTGGGCCTTGCGGTTCTGGTAGACCTCCTTGGCGGTCTCGAGCACGCGGAAGATGCGCTGCTTGGTGAGCGCCGAAGCGAAGATGATGGGGAAATCGACAAAGGGTGCCATGCGGTTGCGTATGGCGTTGGTGAAGGTATCGATGACCTTCTGGTCCTTGTCGGCCACGAGGTCCCACTTGTTGACCACCACCACAAGCGACTTGTTGTTCTTCTGGATGAGCTGGAAGATGTTCATATCCTGCGCCTCGATACCTCGGGTGGCGTCAATCATCAGGATGCAGACATCGCTGTGCTCGATGGCACGGATGGAGCGCATCACGGAGTAGAACTCCAGGTCCTCAGACACCTTGTTCTTGCGGCGTATACCGGCGGTATCGACGAGATAGAAGTCAAAGCCGAACTTGTCAAACCGTGTGTAGATACTGTCACGGGTGGTGCCGGCAATCTCGGTGACGATGTTGCGGTCTTCGCCGATGAAGGCATTGATGATGCTGCTCTTGCCGGCATTGGGTCGGCCTACGACGGCAAAGCGGGGGATGTCGTCTTCCACATCCTCCTTGGCCTCTAAGGGCAGACGGTCGAGGATGGTGTCGAGCAGGTCGCCCGTACCGCCACCGGTGGCGGCGCTGATGCAGAAGGGGTCGCCCAGACCGAGGCTGTAGAACTCGGCAGCCTCATAGTATTCGGCACTGTTGTCTACCTTGTTAGCCACAAGGATTACGGGCAGCTTGGCACGGCGCAGGATGAGCGCCACATCCTCGTCCCAGTCGGTGAGACCGGTCTCGACATCTACCAGGAAGAGCACCAGGTCGGCCTCTTCGGTGGCGACGAGCACCTGCTTGCGGATGGCGTCCTCGAAGACGTCGTCAGAGTTGACTACCCATCCACCGGTATCGACTACCGAAAATTCTTTTCCATTCCATGAACATTTGCCATACTGGCGGTCACGCGTAGTACCAGCCGTGTCGCTCACTATGGCGTGCCGACTCTGCGTGAGTCGGTTGAAGAGAGTAGATTTGCCCACGTTGGGGCGACCTACGATAGCTACTAAATTTGCCATTTCTGTGTTTGTTTGTTTTGCTGAAGTTTAACATTCTCCGGCCCTCGCCCTTGGTCGGCGAGAGTACCCCCTACGTCTCATCAGGGGGGAGTGATATATTATTCGGGGTTGTACCCGAAGTTGTTCAGTTCGCGCTGGGAGTTGCGCCAGTCCTTGTCGACCTTGACAAAGACCTCGAGGAAGATTTTCTTGTCGAAGAACTTCTCCAGGGCCTTGCGCGCCTCGCTGCTTACCTTCTTGAGCGCCACGCCCTGATGCCCGATTACGATGCCTTTCTGTGAGTCGCGCTCCACATAGATGACGGCATTGATATGTATATTGGTGTCGGTCTCCTTGAATCGCTCCACTGCGACCTCTACTGAGTAGGGTATCTCCTTGTCATAATACAGGAGAATCTTCTCGCGGATGATTTCGGAGACAAAGAAGCGGGCGGGCTTGTCGGTGAGCTGGTCTTTGCCGAAATAGGCGGGCGACTCGGGCAGCAGTTCTTTGATGCGCTTCATCAGCGGGGCGGTGCCAAACTTGTTTTTGGCCGACACGGGCAGTATCTCTGCATTGGGCAGCAGCGCGTGCCAGCGCTCCACGATGTCGCCGAGGGTTTTCTGGTCGCTCTGGTCTATCTTGTTGATGAGCAGCAGCACGGGTATGGTCATCTTGGCCACCTTAGCGAGGAAGTCGGCGTTCTTCTCGGGATTTTCCACCACGTCGGTGACATAGAGCAGCACGTCGGCATCGGCAAGGGCCGACTCCGAGAAGGCCAGCATCATCTCCTGCATCTTGTAGTTGGGCTTGAGCACTCCGGGAGTGTCAGAGAAGACTATCTGGCAGTCGTCGTCGTTGACGATGCCCATGATGCGGTGACGGGTGGTCTGGGCCTTGAAGGTGGCGATGCTGATGCGCTCGCCTACGAGCTGGTTCATCAGCGTAGATTTACCCACGTTGGGGTTGCCTACGATATTTACAAATCCTGCTTTGTGCATAGTTACATCCAAAATAGGCTGCAAAATTAACCATAAATCCTGAGATAGAGGCACTGAGAGGCAAAAAAGTAGTCTGCAAGGGGTCAAAAAAGTGCTTGCCGACGCCTTTGCCCCATCCCTCTGCGCGTCGGGCTCACCCATAGGCGGGCAGAGAAATATCGCCGCCCACGACAAAATAGTCGGGGAGATGCTTGGCAGAGAGGGAGAAAAAAGATAACTTTGCTTGCAGACAACAAAGTGATTATGCAACCTAAGATATGTTTTGTCACCACGGGCGACATACGCGTCAACGCCACCGCCAAGCGCGCGCTGGGCATGGCGCGTCCGCTCGACGGACTGGGATGGAAGGTGGCGGTAGTCCTGGAAGACACCGCCGAGAACCGCCAACGCGCAGCATTGGAGTGTGGTGACGCCACAGAGCTGGTGTTCTTCCGGCAGCACTCGGCGACAGACGAGATAAGGACCAAGAGCGCCATCGTAGCCCGTCTGCATCCCGACGTGCTCTACATCAGCGCGCCGGTGGTGCGCAACATGGTAGCCGCGCCGCGAGGCTGCCGACGGGTGGTGGAGCACTCGGAGCTGGCGTCTCACAATGCCGACGTACACGGACTGATGTGGCTCAAGGTGATGGCGATGGAGCTGTGGTCGATAGTCCAGGCCGACGCGCTGGTCTGCGCCAGCCGCTATCTGATGGACATCTTCGGGCGCCGGGCGCACCGCATGCTGTGCCGCACGCCCATGCTCTACCTGCCCTACGCCTACAACACCGCCGTGTGCCACCCCACCATCATAGACCGCACCACGTTGGCCGACGGGCGCTATGCCGGGCGATGGATATGCTGCTACATGGGCAGCCTCACCGACAACTATGGCGCGCTGACCATGACCGACGCCATAGACCGTCTGCGCAGCAGCCACCCCGAGGTGCTGCTCATCCTCATGGGTCGCGGCGACGCCGAGGACGAGGTGCGCAGGAGAATACGGGAGCGGGGCATGGAGCGCCATATCATGCTCACGGGATACGTGAGCGAAGAGGAGATAGACTTCTACTTCTCGCTTGCCGACGCCTTCATCTCGCCGATGCACGACACGCCTCAAGACTGGGCGCGATGTCCCAGCAAGCTCTATATGTATCTGCCCTACGACCGCCCCATCGTCACCTGCCGTGTGGGAGAACCGCTCGCCACACTGGGCGACAAGGGCGTATACTACCAGCCTGGCGACGCCGACGACATGGCGCATCAGATAGGGAAGCTGATAGACTCTGGCGCGACCCGACTGGGCATCGACGCCAGCCACCACACATGGCAGGCGCGCGCAGAGGTGTTTGACCGATGGATAAGAAAGGAGACAGGATTATGCGAATAGTGTTCTGGCAAAACTGTATAAGCCCCCACCAGATGCCGTTTATCACCAGGCTCGCCGACGACCCTCGCGTAGACGAGGTGGTGGTGGTGGCAGAAGTCGACGTACCCCCCGAGCGCCGGCAGATGGGGTGGGACTCGCTCTACGACGCCAACAACCGCTCGTGCCGCATCTATCTGCATCCCGGCGACGACGACATACGCCGGCTGCTGGACCAGAGGGCGGCGGAGAGCTGGCATATATTCATGGGCATCAGAGCCTTCGGCTACGTGTTCCATTGCCTCCGGCTGAGCATAGTCTACCCCGTGAGGCGTGCCATGATGTCTGAGCGCCCCAACACCTACGCCCTGGGGCTGGCCAACGGCAAGCCGCTGTGGCTGCACCGCCTGCGCTTCATGCTGCGCGACAGGAGATACGCCGTGCATATAGAGCGCGTGTTTGCGATAGGCGCGATGGCGGCCGACTATTTCGGCTCGGCCAGCAAGCACTGGCAGGTGAGCCGGTTCGCCTACTGCACCGAGACGCCCGTCATCACCACGCCCCCACCCCATGACCAGCGGCTGCGGCTGCTGTTTGCGGGCTCGCTGGAGTGGCACAAGGCTCCGCTCACCCTGCTCAAGAGTCTGCTGATGACCAGAGATGGCGACGCCGCAGTGGCTTTCCATCTCGACATCATAGGCAACGGCAGTCAGCGGCGCAGCTTGCAGCAGTTTATCGCTACCCACTGTCTCGCCAACCGCATCAACATGGTGGGCACGGTGCCCCACAACCGCATGGCAGAGTGGATGGGCAGAAGCGACGTACTGGTGCTGCCGAGCGTCTACGACGGCTGGGGAGCGGTGGTCAACGAGGCGTTGCTTGCCGGCAGCTATGTCATCGTGAGCGATGCCTGTGGCGCTGCCGACCTGCTGGGCGACAGCAGGTTGGGCAGGGTCTTTCATGCCGGCGACGCCAAAAGACTGGCGCGCATCATCGCCGACTGCCACTGCCGCCTCGACAGCATACGCGCCGACCGTCAATGGCGCCGCCAATGGGCTATTGAGCACGTCAGCGGCCCACGCATTGCCCGATACTTCATCGACTGTCTCTGCGGCGATGACATCGAACCGCTATATTAACTCTTATCACACAAGCAACTGTATATCATGGACATCGAACAACTACGCGACTATTGTCTCTCGCTGCCTCTGGTGACCGAAGACATGCCCTTCGGCGACACCACGCTGGTCTTCCGCGTGAGGGGCAGGATATTTGCGCTCACTGACCTGGAGCGCCCCACGCTGGTGAGCCTCAAGTGCGACCCCGAACTGGCCATCGCCCTGCGCGAACGCCATGAGGGTATAGCCGGCGCCTACCACATGAACAAGAAGCACTGGAACCAGGTGGCGCTTGACGCCCTCCTCCCCGACGCGATGATAGAGAGTATGGTACGCCACAGCTATGGAGAAGTGGTCAAGAAGCTCACACGCCGCGAGCGCACCGACTACCCCGAGCTGACGAGCATAGACACGAGGGTGGTCGATTAGACTAAACCCAAAACCACGCTGATAGCCCCCGCCTGCGCACCGACCATCACCGCCACCACATTGCTCGCACCCACCATACCACAGAAATTTCTACTCAGCGCACCGACCCTCCCCGCCAGCGCCACTGACCCTCCCCGCCATAATTCCCAAAAGTGTAAAGTACATGACTGCCAACGCCGTCACCACCCTGACGGGCTCGTATCGGACGACGCGGATGCTCGTATCGGACGAAACGGATGCTCGTATCGAACGGTGCGGATGCTCGTGCCTTCCGACACGAGCCGCCAAAGGTGGTCTCGGCGCTCGCCGGGATGGTCATAAATTCTGCAGAGATGGTCACGAGACTGACAAAGGTCATCTGGAGTATCGCAAAGACCATCGGCGTGCTACGTTGCGGCCATCCACTTGTTTGTGAAAAGCTATGGGGAAATCGGGAAGAAGATGAGGGAACGGGTGCCGCCGACGGCGGCGCTTGGGAACGAAAAAAGCGTGTCGACATTGCCGATTGGCTTTGTCTACACGCTTTTATGATTGACCACAAAAAGAGTGGTATGCTGTTTACTTCTTTGCTACATCCGAGCCGTTGTAAGCCCACTTGTAGTACGAGGCTCCATGAACGAAGCCAGCACCAAAGGCGGTGAACACAATCTTGTCGCCCTTCTTGAGCAGATGCTCATTGTCCCAAAGGGCCAATGGAATGGTGGCGGCACTGGTGTTGCCATAATGGTCGATATTGATCATCACGCGGTCGAGATTGAGCTCGGCACGCTTGGCTACAGCCTCGATGATACGGAGATTGGCCTCGTGAGGTACAACCCAATCGACATCCTCACCCTTGAGGTTGTTGCGCTTGAGTATCTCCAGCACGTCGTCGCTCATGTTGGTTACCGCATAGCGGAACACGGTGCGGCCCTCCTGATAGAGGTAGTGCAGACGATGATCGACGGTGAAATGAGATGCAGGACAAACCGAACCACCTGCCTTCATGTGCAGGAAGGGAAGGCCCTTGCCATCAGTGCGCAGATAGGAGTTCTGCACACCCACACCTTCCTCTGTAGTAGCCTCGACCAGTACTGCGCCGGCACCATCGCCGAAGAGCACACATGTCTGGCGGTCAGTATAATCAATTAGTGAAGACATCTTGTCTGCACCGATGACGATTATCTTCTTGTAGCGACCACTCTGAATCATCGATGCAGCTACATCGAGCGAGTAGAGGAATCCGCAACAAGCAGCCTCAAAGTCGAAGGCGAAAGCGTTCTTCAGCCCCAACTTGCCTACCACAATCGACGCGGTAGAAGGGAACTTGTAGTCAGGAGTGGTGGTGGTAACGATAAGTGCGTCGATGGTATCAGGATCAACGCCTGTCTTGGCGATAAGCTGCTTGGCTGCCTTGCGAGCCAGATAGCTGGTGCCAAGACCTTCCTCGGTGAGGATGCGGCGCTCCTTGATGCCAACGCGAGTCATTATCCATTCATCGCTGGTATCGACCATGCGCGACAACTCCTCATTGGTGAGGATATAGTCGGGCACGTAACCACCAATGCCTGTGATAATTGCGTTTATTTTCTCCATTATTCAGCTGCTTCCTTAACGACAGCTACTTTACCACGATAGTAACCGCAAGTACTGCAAACGGTATGATATACATAGTAAGCGCCACAGTTAGGACATACGGCGAGTGTAGGAGCTACTGCCTTGTCATGAGTTCTTCTCTTAAGTGTACGAGTCTTCGACTGTCTTCTTTTAGGATGTGCCATTGTTGTGTAATTTTTAATTTAATCTTTAATATTCAGTTGCCTAAGGGCCTCCCAACGAGGGTCTACGTTATGCTCTTCATCCTCTTCACCACTTCGGGAGGTGGAAAGTTCATCAAGAACCTTCATCATGGCAGGGTTGCATTTTCCAGGTGCATGCACATGCCTGATAGGGATATTCAGAACGATAAATTCGTAGACAAACCATGCGACATCGAGTATTCCTTCGTCCTCGTTGACAGTCACAAGGTCATCGTCTTCGGAGTATTCGTCCCCAAATTTGACTACGAGCCTCTCTTCACAGGCGACAGGCTGAAGCATGTCGTCGAGACACAGGTCGCAAGGTACTATAACCTGACCTTTTATATCAAACATCAACTCAAAGAAGCTCTCATTCCGGCTGACTTTCAATCGCAAATCAAGCTGACCACGCTTAATGTCCGGGGCCTCAATGGCCTCAAAAAAAGCGTCGTCAAGTTTGATGTCGACGGTGGTCAAACCTTCTTGCAAACCTTTCAAGTCGATTTTCAAAGGTGCCAAATTGTACATTTCGGCTGCAAAGTTACTAAAATTCAGATAAACAGCAAAGGAATTGTCAGTTTATTTTACGCTCCCATTCAGCACTTTAGCATATTCGGCGATGGTCGGCAGTCCGCCATACTATACCTTATTATATATAGGGGGCATGGTTCAGGTGAGGTAGCCCACGATGAGACTGCCATTGTAAATCCACAGCCAAAGGGCGAGCATGATGGTGACAGCGCGCACCGCCACGCCCATGCGGCCGTGGGCAGAACGGAGCAGGTAGGCCATGGCGAGGGGGATGATGAAGGCCCACTGGGCGGTCATGATATACACCTCGTTGATGCCGAAGCCCAAGACGATATGGACAAACATGTCGAAGGCGAACCAGGAGAATGCCATCCAGAAGAAACGGCTGCGGCGCGACGCCCAGATGCCCGCTGCAAAGAGCAGGGCGACAAGAGCCTCGACGCAGTAGTAGCCCCAGTGATCGTAGGGGACTATCATAGGACGGTTGTCCTTGAGGATATCCTGGAGGAGGACATTGCGGTGGAGCTGGATGGACTCGCCAAAGAGGTTTTCGACAATGCTCGCCCAGCGGTCGGTACTGCGGTCGGTCCAGGCCATAAATCCCTTCTTGGACATGGGGTCGCCAATCTTGGGATTGGCATGGTTGCGGCGGTATTTCTCCTGAGCCAGACGGCGGAGTATCTTGTTGACTCCCTGCTGGATAAGTCGGGGGTCATGGGTAGTGGCTGTGTCGGCATAAGCCCTATAGAGGCTGTCGCGGAACGCCTTGTCCTGAGCCTTGAGCTTGGCCTTGGCGGCTATTTCTAAAGGCTCTGCCCAAGTGTGGTGTTCCAACTTGGCGACGCCCCATATCAGCGCAGACGGCAAGGCTATGGCGAGCAGCATGTAGCGCCACCGGAAGAGACGGCGCCCATTGACGAAGAGCGCCGAGAGAAAGACCTTGACGCCATTGTTGAGCGACACGCCCGCCATGAGGAAGAACATCACCACCGTCTGCCATATCTTCATCGCGGCGCCCGTCTGCAGCTGTCGGCCAGCCACATAGAGCACCACCATCATCATGCAGAGGGTGAGGTTGAAATGGTCGGGCACCATCACGGTGAGCATGATATACGCCATCGAGTAGAAGAAGGCCATGAGGAGCCACGCATCGGAGCGGGTGAGCCCCACGATTTCGCGCATGATGCGGAAGAAGAACACGGTGCCGTAGAACCCGAAGAACACCTCGACCACTGCCACCACGATGACGGCACAGTTGACGCCCGTGAGCCAGATGAGGGCCTGGTTGATAAGGTATGGCACGTACATGAAGATGGCAAGCAGCGGGTGGCGTATGATATTATACTGCCAACCGCTCCACTCGGACACCACGGAGTAGCTCCACGCGTCGAAACCTGACATGTGGAACGTGTCGCGAGCCATGTCGTGATAGTTGACACCAAGGGCAGACAACTGCGGGAAATACTGGGCGACGACGAGGGCATTGAGCGTCGCTATCACCACGAAAGCCACCACGGCGACGAGCCGCTCGGTGGGTTTTATCTTGAACATTTTCAGCATAGCATGTATTTGACGATGTGATAACCATTATAGGCATAGAGCCAGAGGGTAAGTGCCACGATGACACCACGGCAGAGGGGACGCCAGCGGGTGGGTCGGGCCAGCAGCGCAGCCATCGCCACGGGGATGACGAATATCCAGTGGGCAGTCATGATGTATATCTCGTTGAGCCCAAAGCCTATCCCGACATGGAGCAGCATATCGAGGCCGAACCACGACAGACAGAGCCACAGCAGACGATTGCGCCGACCCATCCAGATGCCTGCCAGAAAGAGCGCGGCGATGATGGCCTCGACGACGTAGTTGACCGCCCAGCGATACTCGATAATCATGGGGCGGAAGCGGCTTTGGTCCTGAAGCAAGTAGTCGGGGTGCAGCTGGATAGACTCGCCGAAGAGATTTTCCACGACCGACGCCACGCGCGGCGAGGTCTTGTCGCTCCACCGCATAAACTCGCCCTGCATAAACGGCTTGCCTTTCTTGGGCTGGTGCTTGGGCTTGGGCTTGGCTGCCACTGGTGCCGGCTGTGCAGGAGACGGCTGCTGCGCCTTGAGCTGTGCCTCCCGCTTCTGCTCGGCACGCTTTTGGGCTATAGCCGCATGGCGGGCGTTCTCGCCGGGAGCCACGAGATAGTGATACTCATAGCGTGCGCCGACCCAGATGACCAAGGCGGGAACCACCACAGCAAGCAGCAGGAACTTGGGGCGGAAGAAGCGGCGGCCGTTGACCACGAGGCCAGAGAGGAAGACCTTCAGCCCGTTGTTGAGGGATATGCCGGCAGTGACCACAAACAGCACTATCGCCGCCGGCAATGACATCTGCAGGCGCCGCGTGATAAGCAAGCCCGAATAATAGAGGACAAAAAGCAGCACGCAAAGGGACAGCACGAAGTGGTCGGGCACCATGGCGGTGACCATGACGAAGGCAAAGGAATAGAGGAAGAACGACAGCAGACGGGCATCGGTGTGCGCGAGTCCCATCACCTCGACCAGCAGACGGTAGAGGAACAGGAAGGCATACCACGCCGCCGCCACCTGGATGGCAGTCATGATGAAGAGCGCACAGTTGATGCCGGTCATCCACATCAGCGCCTGGTTGAGCAGGTAAGGTACCCACATCATAAACGCCAACAACGGATGGCGGTACACATTGTATCGTGCGTCCCAATTGGAGACGACATAATAGGATATAGGGTCAAAGCCCGAGATGTGGAACTTACCGACAAAGAGGTTCCAGTAATGGTCGGTAATCGGGGTGAAGACTCCGTAGTAATGGATGATGGTGAGGGCGTTGAGCGCCACCAGCAGCAGCGCCACAACCAGCATCATCCACCGCTCGTCGCGGCGCAGCCGAAACAGGTGGCTCAGAGATATGGGTGTAGAGATAGGATTGTGGGTCATAGACAGTAACGTAAATCTGTGGGCATTACCTCTTGAGAAAAAATCTCACCAGGATAAAGTTGACGGGGACGCAGATGGCAAACATGGGGATAGGTGCCCAACTCTCGTCGACACCGAGCCATATCGCCACATTGAGCACGGCTATCTGCAGGAGATAGTTGACGGCATGGGAGAGGGCGAAGCCGGCGCCATGGCTCACACTGGCCTTGACGCGGAAGGTGAAACGGATGGAGGCGGTGAAGTTGAACGCGAAGCTGATGGCATAGGCGATGGTCATGGCCAACGAGGGCGCCAGCCTGGGCAACAAGAGCCAATAGACACCATACTGTATGGCGGTGGCGATGACTCCCACGATGCCAAAGCGTACAATCTCGCCCACCGTCTGGCGGCGGCGGTTATCTGAAGGGCTTGTAGTATCCTTGGTCTGCATAGTCTAACATTTCTTTGTCGCCCCGGCTGTCGCCGAAGGCTGTCAGGTGATAATTGTCGCGGTCGGGAAAGACCTCTCTGATACGGCGCACCTTCTCGGGACCATAGCAGTTGGGCGTGGCAAAGCGTCCGGTGAGTCTGCCATCGCGGGTCTCGACCCTGGTGCCCAACACGACAGGCCGGCGGTGGGTTCCGGCGACCTCGTCGAAAAACGGCGCCACCCAGTTGTCGATGCTGGCGCTCACGATGGCCACCTCGGCGCCCTCTGTCAGTGCCCTACCCAACTCGCAGAGTCCCTCTTGGCGCAGCAGACGACGATGGCTGCGGGCGAAATCGCGGCAGGCGGCATCGAAGCGTGCCTCTTCCCACCCGCCGAAGAAGTGGGCAAAGAGCCTCTGCTTGGCTTTGTAGTTGGGATAGAGGTGCATGAGCATCAGCACTATCCATGGCGAGCAGAGCGCAAAGCCCCACAACATCGCCCATCGGCCACAGGCGTGGCGGATAAAGGCTATCAGCGTGTCGCTATGGGTAAGCGTGCCGTCGAAATCGAAGACAAAGACTTGGCGCATGGGTCAGATATAGATGATGAAGAGGAACGCCAGGAACCACGCAGCCACGATGAGCTGGGTCGAACGGTCTTTGAGTATCACCTTGGTAGGGTCGCCGCTCTTCTTGTCTACCACCGCTATCTGTATATACCTCAACAGACCGAGCAAAACGAAGACACTGGTGAGGTAGAGATAGTCGTTATGGAAATGGGCGAGGGTCTCGGGCGACACGGTGTACATGATATAGCATACCAGCATCACCGAGCCGGTGATGGTGATGGCCTGGTTGATGAAGGTGAGGTTGTAGCGGATGGTATTCTTGCGCGGCGCCACTCCGGTGGCCTCCATACGCAGCACATCGTCGCGCCGCTTGGCAAAGCTCAGGAAGAGGGTGAGCAGGAAGGTCATCAGCACAATCCACTTGCTCAGCACGATGTCGGTGGCGAAACCTCCGGCAAGGATGCGCAGCACAAATCCGAACGCCACGATACACACGTCGATGATGGCCTTGTCCTTGAGGCGTATGCAGTAGAGCACGTTGAGCACCAGGTAGAACACCACTATTCCGCCCACTGCCTTCCACTCGGTGAGCAGCGACAGCATGGCCATAGACAGTGCCACCATCACTCCCATCATGAGGTATGCCTCGCCCACCGATATCGCGCCCGAAGCTATGGGGCGATTACACTTGACGGGATGGGCTCGGTCGGCCTCAACGTCGATGATGTCGTTGAGACAGTAGATGGCCGACGCCGCAAAGCAGAACGCCATCCACGTGACGGCACCTGCGCCGAGCTGGTCGACATCGAAGATGGCTCCACCGAAGAAGATGGGGATGAAGACGAAGAAGTTTTTGACCCAATGGCGTACACGTATGACGCGCAGGGAACCGATAATTTTAGCTCTCATAGCCTAAGGAGTTTGATTACTACATTCAACAACTGATGTATCAGCCACGCCAGGGGTATGGTGATGGCCAGACAGAGAAGGGCGGTGGGCCAGTAGCCCAGCGCCAGCGGTTCTATGTACTTCAAGATGAAGTGGCAGTGCAGGAGGTATATCTCCAGACTTATTCCTCCTACGAATGTCAGCGCCGCAGCTACCCTCTGGGGCAGGCAGTGCAGGTAATGGCAGAGCCAGAGTGTGGTTGCGAGGGTAAGAGGGATGTATAGCATGCGTTCGAGGAAGATGGGGAAGCGCCCGTGTGCCGTCTGCTCGAGCGCGATGCAGAGTGCCAGCGTGAGCAGGGCGGTGACAGCCACCACGGGCAGGGCGGCGCGGGGCAGGGCATACTGCTCCTTGACCCACTGACCGGCTACAATGCCGATAAAGAAGATGGGCACGCGGCTCCAGAATATCTCGATATGTCCCACAGCTTGATGTACGGGCGGCAGATACTGCACCGCCACACACCAGGCCATCATCAGCACGGGCAGGAGGCTCCACCAGCGGTTGCGCATGACCAGCCTCATGAACCAGGGTGCCCACAGATAGAGCATCAGTGTGGCGGGGGTGTACCAGAATGTCAGTTCGTCGTGTATCCAGAAGTCCCAGTTGACGGTAATGTCGCCTATCAGGTCGGGCAATGACGACGAGAACCGCCGCGGTCCGAGATAGTCGGGCAGATAGAACGCCGTCGATGCCAGCAGCCATGCCGGCAGTATGCGCAGCAGGCGGCGATGGTAGAAATGGAGCACATCGGGACGCTTGGTCCATGCAAACCACAAGCCGATACCGCTCAGGAAAAAGAAGATGTCCACTCCCATGTTGCCCATGCGCTTCAGCCCGAAGAAGGCGCTGCTCCGCGGCAGTGCCACGTGGAAGAGCACAATCATAATGATGGCAATGCCCATCAGCACTCCGCGGTAGCGCGACAGGCTGGCCCACTCTATTCGTCTCGCGTCCATCGTTCAGAGTTTAGGGTTAGGTATCTTGTTCATCAGCAGGCGGAAGAGCCATGCCAGACATATCGAGGCTATCAGATAGAGCAACAACCCGGTGTAGATGTCGCCGTGGCGACTTATGGGGATGAGCATCTTGCGCACTATGGGGTGACATACGAAGAGCGCAGCTGATATCTGGCCCATCCATTCGAGCCCGTAAAGCACGGGGTGGCCCACTCTCTGCCACCAGCCGGCTATCCACTTGACCATACAGATGGCTCCGACGCAGATGATGGCGGGAGCCACTGCCCACAGGCTGAACAACAGGCTGCAGGCATAGGTGAGCAGACACGACAGGATGAAGCCTGCGCCCCACAATGATGGCGACCAGCGTTCCTGTCGCAGCCCTTCGCCATAGCGGGCATAGAGCAGGCCGAGGCCGAAGGGCAGCATACCGCCCATGAAGTTGTAACGGTAACGGTTGATGGCATCTCCCTCGGGACTCATCATCAACTGCAGTCCCACGCAGACCACCATCAGCGCCACGGTCACGCCCCAGTGACGGCGGCAGAGTACCAGCCGATAGACGATATACAGCTGCAGCATCAGCCCGAAGAACCAGTAGGGTCCGGGCCATATCTGATGGTCGGGGTCGGGCAGCAGGTTGTTGACCATAACCAGCTGGGCCAGCACCTGGGTGACGGTGTAATGCCAGCTGCCGGGGGTGACGGCGTCGACCAGGACAAATGCCACGAAGCCCACGATCATCATCTTCAGCAGTTTCAGGTAATGATAGCGCACAAACTGCCATCTCCCGGGCACTCGGGAGCCATCTCCGGGAATGGCGGGAGCCTCATACTTCTTCACCAGACCGTAGGCACTGAGGAAGAGGAACACCGGGACGCCGTAGTGACCGAAGAACGACAGCAGATGCACAGGGAGATAGATGTCGGGATGGCTCAGCACCTGGTTGAGCACATCCACATTGTGGCGCACGAAGGTGTATTCGTTCTCCTTGACAATGGGGCTGAGCCAGTGGCAGAAGTTGTGGAGGAAAATGCCAATGATGGCCACACCTCTCAGTACATTGCACTCGGCGCGGGTGAGCAGGGGCTGGGCTGAAGTATTGGATGTCATATTTATCAGTTATTTGAATGGGGTGGAAACAGTGTTGGCTGGTTTCGCAGGCGGCACCAGCTTGTCATAGTCGGTCTTTCCCTTGAGCAGACGGGGGCGCGAGGCGTCGTAGTCATCGCTCAGGATATTGTAGCGGGAGCAGTAATCGGGCGTGGAGATGCCGGCGAGATAGAGCAGCAGATGTGGCAGCGCGTCGGTCATGTATGGACGCTTGCGTGCTTCTACTATCTGCTTGAATATCTGTGGATGACGCACGGCATAACGATGGGTGCAGTAAATCCAGAAGGGGATCTCAAACTCATACTTGGCCAGTCCGTAGTCGATTTTGGCTGAATGGTTGCGGCAGATGATGCCACGGTTTTCCTCGTAGCACTCTTCGCCGTGGTCGGGCATATAGATGACGATGGCATCCTGGTTGTCAAAGCGGTGGCAGATAGCGTCGACGATGGAGTCGTTATAGAGCACGGCATTGTCATAGTAGCTCACCATCTTGCGCTGCTTGGCAGAGAGCTCCGGACGCCGTTCCTCATAGTCCGACGCATAGAAGTGGGTGCGCTTGTGGGGATAGCGGTCGCGATAGGCCACATGCTGACCCAAGAGGTGGAAGATATAGAGGTTGCCACGGTTCTTGGCGGTCGAGTCGGCTATCTGGTCATAGTCCGAGAGCAGTCCGTCGTCATACTTGTGCACCTCGGTGTTGCGGGTGTCAAACTGGGCGGCACTCAGCGTGGGATTGTTCAGGAAGAAGCCGCCGCTGAAGTCATAGACTGCCTCCTTGGCTTTGGGCAGGAATTGGTTGGTGAGGAAGGTGACATGATACCCGGCGCTGCGGAATACCTCGGGGAAGAGGGGATAGTCGCACCACTCGCCCGGCTGTCCCATGACGTGCAGGGAGAAGGTGTTCTTGAACACAAAGCTGGTGAGGTTCCACGGCGACACCACGTCGGTAAACTTCACCAGTCGTCCGCGGCGCTCGCGAGCCGACTGCCGTGGCGTCGTAGGCAGCTCATAGCCATACTGCTGGGAGTGGTGCTTGCCGTAGCTTTCACCGATAATCAGCACGATGGTAGGTGAGCGAAAAGAGCAGGTGTCTACCTGTATTTTATCCACGTTCTGCACCAGACGGCTTATCTGCTGTGCGGCGAGCGAGTTGGCATACACGCTGAAGGTGAGCCTCCACAGGGGCGTATAGAGCACGGCGTGCTGCGGGTCGGTGAGCGTATGCTCCACCTCGCCTATCGTACGGGCTGAGAGGAGCTTCGCCAGCGCCGTCTTGTTGTGCCAGCTCGACACCGTGGCCCACACGCCAGCCACCACGACCAGTCCTCCCAACACGGGAGCATACTTCTCGGCTACGGGCAACAGCCGCTGCTTCAGCCAATGGCGCTTCCACACCGCGAGGGCATGAACTCCGATGAGCAGGAACACCCATCCCACCGGACTAAACACCACCTCGGGCGAGAGGTAGGAGCGCAGAAACTCGCCCGCCTCCCTCGAGTCGGTCTCGTCGACGAGCAGCAGCATCGTGGGGGTTATCGTCGACCGGAATTTCCAGAAGCAATAGATGTCCACGATGGCCACACTGTATACTATTATATATATAAGGCGACGAACCCACATCCTTACCTTGCCGGGAAGGAGCATAAGCAGGGCGCAGACGACATAGATGTCGATGAAGAGTTCGAGATAGAGATTGCCATAGAGGTGTATGCCCTTGATATTGGGCAGCGTGAGCCACTCGCCCACCACCCCAAGCAGGTACATGGTGACAAAGAATAGGGTGTTGGCCTTGATGGGGGCAAACAGGAGGGTCAACAGTCTGTCAATGACATGCAATGTCTTCGTTTTTTCTACCATAGATTGCAAACTTACTGAAAAAAAGCCAAACCACGACGGTTATTGCAGAGAAAATTGCTACTTCCGCCGGCTTTATGGCGCTTTCGGGGCATGGCTCAGGCTCCGAAGTCGCCGTGGAGGGTACGGATGATGCGGCGGCGTGCCTTTGCCCAGAACGAGTTGGTGCGGGCATAATAGCGTTCAAACTCTCTACGCGCCTCGAGGTTTTCCTCGATGGGCTCAATCTTCTCCACAGCGAGACGGTGGGGATAGAGCAGCGAGTCGTAGAGTCCTCCGCCACCACAGTTGGTGCCGCTGCCGTCAAAGCCTTCGTTGGCGACGAGCGAGCGACCCACGTTGAGCGACAGGATGTCGGCGAGGAAGAGCGTGGCATTCCAGCGGATGGCCCACGAGTCATTGATACCCTGGGTCTGACGGCGCAGCATACGCGTAAAGCCATACTTGCCGTTGAAATCAAATCTCCGCGTGAGCCCGCGGGCACGCAGCTCGGCGAGCAGTGCCTTGCCGTCGGGGTTGAAGTGGCGCCAGGCGCGCTTCCAGGTAGCCCAACCCCAGCTGCCGGTCCACTTGATGAGAAAGGTATCGGGCAGAGGGGCGTGGGTGAAGTCGCAGGCCTGGATATGGCCCACGCGCTCTTCGTCCTTGTAGGTTTCGAGGGCGTCGTTCATAAACCTCAGGAAGTAAGGAGCCACCACCAGGTCGTCTTCGACCACGATGACGCGTCCGTAGGCGTTGACCACCTGCGTCACACTGTCTATCACGTTGGCGGCGAGGCCGTAGTTGCGCTCACGCATCACGAGATGCACCTCTCTGAAGCCCTCTACGCTGCGGGCTATCTCCCTCACGCGTTCCACCGGTGCCGGGTCGGTGCCTGGCTTGGCTCCGTCGCAGTAGATGTAGAGGTCCGACTGCGCCGCCTCGGCATTGTGGAGAAGCGAAGCCACCGCCCGCTCCACGTGTTCTGGCCGGTTGTAAGCCAGGAGTATGATTGGGGCTGTTTCCATTATCTGTAATTGTTGATGTCTACGTTGCACGACTCGCTGCGAGTCTTCTCTATCTCGCCCTGCAGGTCTTTGAGCTGGCGCCATATCCTGACAAAACGGCCCAGACGCCACCACTGCAGGGTAATGATGGCCATGAGTTCCTTCTTCCACAGTGCCAGATGGTTTATCCGGTGTATATGCTTGTACTTCTCATTGGGATTGGTCTCCTGCGAGAGGTGATAGACAAACTCGGAATGGATGAAGGCGTCGTGGGTCACCTTGCGCTCTTCGCGGGCATGACTGCCATAGACGCGGGGCAGAAATCCGATGCGGTAGTGATGGTATGCCATGCGGTTGGCCAGGTCTTTGTCTTCGCCGTAGTGCTTGTAGATGGGCGCGAAGAGTCCCACACGCTTCAGGGCTGCCACGGGCATATACCAGATGGCTGCATCGATGAAGGGCACCTGCACCAGCGGAGCCTCGGGCTGGCTGTCCTTGCTCTGCACACCGCTGTAGACCGCGAAGCCATGCTCTATCTTGTCGCCGCTGCCAGTGAGGTGGATGGGCGAGAGTATGCCGTAACGGGGATGACGACGGCTCGCCTCAGCCAGTCTGCCTAAGGCGTCGGCGTCTATCCATGCGTCCTGGTTCAGCAGCAGCACGGCGTCGTAGCCATGGTCTATGGCGTAGCACATACCGATATTGTTGGCACGGCCAAAGCCCAGGTTCTCGCTGTTTCTCACGAGCATCACCTGGGGATAGCGTCGCTCTATCTCTGCCACGGTCTCGTCCTTGGAGCAGTTGTCTATCACCATGATGTCGGTGGGAGTCTGCGAGTGGATGAGCGACCCCAGACAGCGGTCTATCCACGGCATGAAGTTGTAGGACACGATGATGGTCAGTATCTTCGTTGCCACGGGGGCAGAGGGTTCCAACTTGTCGGCGGTCGATGCGTCGGTCGCCTCGTAAGGTATCCTGCCGATACATGCCGATGCTGCCGAGAAGGTAGAACGGTGCGAACCGAAGATGCGGCTGGTACGCGAGAGCACATACATCTCGACTACAGCGTTGCGTATGCCGTCGGCGGTAGAGCGGCATGCCTCGGCGTCCATACTGATGATGCGGTCGCCAAACTCGCCACGCATCAGGGTCTTTATCTCTTCCTCGTCGGTGGCGAGATAGAAACGGGTGTCGGCTTGCTGCAGTTCCATACACTCCAGGAAGTCCTCGGTCTTGCTGCCCTGGATAGAGCCGGCATTGTCGGTACGGCGCACGTGCACTCCCACGGTATTGTCGCCGAAGTCGCGGGCTATCCGGTCTATCTCGGCCTGTATCTCTGTCCTGGGGTGGAAGATGTCGTAGGCGTCGACGGGCACGTGGTCCTTGTCGGGGAAGTAGACGCAGCTCGAAATCCACACGTTGTGCGTCTTGCCATCGGCAAAGCAGCGGTCTATCTCGTCCTCGCTCTGCACATTGGCAAACATCCTGACGCCGTGGCTGAGCATGTAGAGGTAGGGGCGGTAGAAGTTCTTGCGGCGGGGACGGTCCCATCGCTTGAGGTCGTCGGCGGTGGCCTCGATGAGTCTCACGCCGTCGGTGTCGATGGGCAGGAAGAGCTGGTCGAAACGGCAGGCCAGTCCGCTGTCCACGACCCAGTAGATGTCGATGTCGCTATGGGTCTGGCGCGCCAGCTTTATGCCGGCACTGATGGCCTTGAGCCGGTTGCCCAGTCCGCCAAAAGGCACCAGGGTGATATGTGAACGGGGTTTCTGTGTCATCGTATTCGTGGTAATGGGATAAACTTGGAGACAAAGGCGCGGCAGGCGGTGAGCAGACGGCGCATGGGGCGTGGGCGCTGGCTCTTGACCATGTTGTGGCGGTACCTGTAGATCTCGGCAGGGCTCCAGTCGGGCTTGTATTGGCTCACCATCTGCAGATAGGTGCCTGCCTCTTCGTGCTTGCCACAGTCGTCCATGCTGTTGGCCATGTCGATGCAGTTGAGGGCGTTGGCGCGACGCAGAATGTCACACACCTCGGGATTGCGGTCGGCGAAGTAGCCGATGAGCAAGTCGCGGTTCTTGCGCGAGATTTCAGCGCGGCGGGCCTTGTCGCCTCCGGTCCAGATGCTGGTGGCCAACTTGCGATAGACAGCCATCACGCGGTGCATGTAGTATACCTTGCCATACTGCAGGGTGAGCAGATGCATCACCAGGTCATAGCTTGTCACGCGGTCCATCCACTCCGGCAGTTCGCCGAAGACGCCGCGACGGTAGCACACCGACACGTTGGTGATGGGGTTGCACAGGGCAATGTCGTTGATGGTCATCTCGTGACGCTGGCCGCCATTGCTCAGACTCTTGGTGCCGTTGGCCTCGTAGTAGTTGACCACCCGGTGGAAGCACATGGCATACTCGGGGTGGCTGTCGAGGAAGTCGGCCTGTATCTGCAGCTTGTGGCGGTCGGTCCAGAAGTCGTCGGCCTCGCAGATGGCGATGTAGCGGCCGGTGGCTTCACGGTAGGTGCGCACGAAGTTGCGCGCCAGACCCACATTGTCGCTATGGTCGAGCAGCCTTATGCGGTCGGGATAGCGCTGCTGCCACTCGTGGCAACGCTCGGCGGTGGCATCGCTGCTGCCATCATCGCCGATGATGAGTTCGTAATCGAAGTCGGTCTCTTGGAGCACCACACTGCGTATGGCCTCATCGACATATTGTTGCTGGTTGTAGGCGAGCATCAGCACGCTCACCTTGACGTCTCTGTTCATAATGTTTCTTTCTTAAGCAGTAAACGGATGGCATCTTTGAGTATCTTGCTGCCGGTGGCATAGGCCAGCAGGGTATATACCGCCGCGCCCGCCACTATCTGCAGAGGCAGCAGCAGCCAGGGCTTGTCGACCACCAGACCCACACTCCACACGGCGGCAGCCATTACCATGGCCAGCAGCAGATAGGGAACCGTGTCGCAGAGTTGCGCCCACATGCCATAGCCGGTGTAGCGTTGGGTGTAATATATATTAATAAGGTGTACCACGCCTCTTACCGCCATCAGACCAGCCACCATAGCCAGCACGCTCTCGCGGGCAAGCAGGGCTATCGACACGGCGGTGAGTGCCATCTTGATAATCTCTATGCGCAGTATGCCCGAAGAGCGCCCGCTCACCTTGATGAAGTTGTTGTTGATGGCGGTGAGCACGGTGAAGCAGCCGCCCATGCACAGCAGCTGGAAGAAGGGTATGGCATCCCACCACTCGCTCTTGAAGAGCAGACGGAAGAGCGCCGGCGCCACCATCACGCCGCCGATGAGCAGCGGGAAGGTGAGGAATGAGGTGAAGCGTATCGACTTACGGTAGGCGTTGATGAGCCTGTCGTGCTGGTTCTGTATGTTGCTGAAGATGGGGTATGTGGCGTTCTGTATGCTGCCGTACACCAGACTCACTATGGGGTCGCATATCTTGTTGCCCTGGGTAAACAGGCCCAGTTCGCGCTTGGGGTAGAGTCGCGGGATGACAAGCGAGTAGACATTGATGAAGACCACGTTGAGCAAGCCCGAGAGCAGCAGACTCGACGCGAAGCCGAAGAGGTCGCGGATAATCGCCATGCTGAAGTAGCACTGGGGCCGCCAGCGGTTGGTGGTCCAGAGCAGCCCACTCTTCACGCCGGCGAGTATCACGGGCTGCCACGCCAGGGTCCACACGCCACAGCCGCAGAACGCCATCACGATGGCAGCCAGTGACGACACGAGCATCGCCGCCAGATTGACCTTGGCAAGGTGGCGGAACCGTATCTGCTTGTTGAGCAGGGTGGTCTGGATGAGCATGGTGGCGTTGAGGGGAAGACTCAGGAAGACTACCGCCGAGAGTGCCACCAACTGGGGCTCGCCAAAGTATGCCGCTATCCAGGGCGAACAGCCCAAGAGCAACAGATAGAGGGCGCTGCTCATCACGAGATTGAACCAGAAGACCGATGAGTAGTGGCGGTCGTCGGCATCGTGACGCTGGATGAGGGCGGCGCCAAAGCCGCTCTCGACCACCAGATTGCCCACGGCGGTGAAGATGGCAAGCATGGCCACGAGGGCATAGTCGTCGGGGCAGAGGATGTTGGCTACCACGATGACCATGGCCATCTGCAGGACCTGCTGACCGCCACGGTCGAGCAGGTTCCATATTATGGCTCCTATGGTTTTCTGTTTCAGCGTCTGTGCCATGCTTCAGCAGTGAAGGGAGTTTGGACTCCGGCTATTTCTTGGGGTTGAGTATCTTGGCATAGCGCTCGCCGTCGGCAATGAGCTTCATCGCCTCGTCCATCTGCTTGTCGTGGCGCAGCGAGTTCTGGGTGGCACCGCGCTGGAAGTAGTAGGCAGCCATCAGGTCATTGTTGATGATGTTCTTGATGGCCTGCTTGTTGTATTCGAGGTCCTTGGCGACGTTGTGGCTGAGCTTCTTCTTGAGCGCCTCGAACTCGGGCTTGGCGTCGTCATAGTATCCCTCAAAGCGGGTGAGCTGTTCGAGGTCTTTCAGGAATTTCTCGCTGGTGCGGTCATAGGTGAAGCCCGAGTCGAGCACACGCTTCTTGAACTCGGCATAGTCTTCGTCGGAGAGTTCAAAGTCGACAGGCTGAGCCACCGTTGGGTGCTTGGCGATATAGTCTACTTCGTAGTTGAGCAGCACCTCGTTGGAGTCGCGCGCAGCCGCCAGATAGTAGGCGATGTTGGGCAGCGAGTCGCCCTCGACCACCACGTCGGGCGTGATGCCACCGGCATCGAGCACCTCGCGGCCGTTGAGGGTATAGAACTTGCGCTTGGTAGAGTCGGCTATCACCTCCGACGAGCCGCCGTCATTGTGACGATACTTGCGTGCCTGTATGCAGCGGCCGCTGGGTATGTAGTAACGGCTGGTGGTCACCTTCATCTCGCTGTTGTAAGGCAGGTCGATGGGCATCTGCACCAGACCCTTGCCGTAGGTCTTGGTACCGAGCACCACGGCGCGGTCCATGTCCTGCAGGGCACCGGTGACAATCTCTGCCGACGAGGCAGAGTTGCCGTTGACCATCACCACAATGGGTATCACGGTGTCTATGGGCTCGCTGGTGGTCTTGTAGTCGTGGTTGGCACGCTTCAGCTTGCCACGGTTGGACACTACGGTCACGCCCTTGGGCACAAAGAGGTTTACCAGATTGGCTGCCTCGAGTTCCGAACCGCCGCCATTGTTGCGCAGGTCAAGGATAAGTCCCTTAATCTGCTGGTGGCGCATATCGATGAATGCGTTGCGCACAATCTTGGCGCTGTTCTCTGTAAATTCATTGAGCTTGATATACCCTATTCCACCCTGCTGCACGCCGTAATAGGGCACTGCGGGCATCTGGATGGACCGACGCGTAATCTTGAACCGCATCTCCTTGCCTGTAGAGGGTCGGCGTATCTTGAGTTCGAAGGTGGTACCGGCGTCGCCACGCAGATGGTCGCTCACGTAGGCGTTGTCCTTGCCCTTCATTGACTCGCCGTCGATGCTGAGTATCACGTCGCCCTTGCGCAGACCGGCTTCGGCGGCAGGCATGCCCTCATAGGGCTCCTCGATGACCGAGTTGCTGATTTGCGAGTTCCACCTTATTATACTGCCTATGCCCGCATACTTGCCCGTGAGCATGGTGCGCAACTCGTTGGTCTTGTCTTCCGAGTAATACACCGTGTAGGGGTCCAGACTGCGCAACATGCCGTTGATGGCATTGCCCACCACCTCCTTGGCGTTGAGGGTATCGACATAAAGCAGGTCGAGATGCTTGTATATGGAGTTGAAAACTTCCAAGTTTTTGGCCACTTCAAGATTGTGGTCTTTGTTCTGGGCGTGGACAGAGATGCCCATCGCCAGAAGTATTACTATAAATACCTTTCTCATAATATGCAAAAGTACGAATAACACGGCACATTAGGGCATGAAATGAGCGAAAAAATATTTTTTTTTGATGTTTTTGAAAAAAATATGGAGAAATGTTTGGAGGTTTGGGAAAAACCCTGTACCTTTGCACTCGCAATTCAGAAATGATGCACACTGCTTCAATAGCTCAGTTGGTTAGAGCACCTGACTGTTAATCAGGGGGTCGTTGGTTCAAGCCCATCTTGAAGCGCTGAAAGTCCTAAGGAGTTCCTTAGGACTTTTTTGTTATTGGCAGTTCCCGTATCTTCCCCACCGTCCCACTTGCCGGCGCCACCACAGCGCCCACCCGATAAACCAAGGCTCACCCGATAAACCATGGGGATAATTCTGGTCACGGGGCGTGGTGGCGGGCACCGTGGGTGCGGTCGAGTTCTTTGCCTATGTATTTGTAGGGTTGGGTGGTGGCATTGCGGCTGTCGCCCATGAGCGCGCCATAGGGGTAGTAGTGGTTCACCTCCTCCACGTTTCCGTGTGCGTCGGCCACTATGCGGTTGTTGCCCAAGTAGTCCTTGATGTAATAATGGTATGTGGGTTCTCCACTGTCGCCGAAGGACACATATCCACCGTCGAAGAGCAGGCGGCTGAGCACGCCATTCTCATAGACCCTGTTGCCTGCATACTCGCGCCACGTGTGCACCAGCTGGCTGCTGTCGCAGGCTATGCCGAACTCCTCGCCGTCGGGCACGGCCGGGGTGTAGGGATTGAGATAGTAATCTACCCTCAGCTTCTCCCCGTCGGCCGAGTAGGCGTAGTCTATGTGGCTGCCGTCGTCGAAATCTATGCGGCGCGGCAGGCCGTCGCTGCGTGACACGCGTGAGCCGTGCCTGTGCGTCATAACTGTATGCGTACTCCTCCGTGTGCGCATCGCTGCCTGCCCCCATCGCCGTCACCGTCCTGCGCCCCATACGGCCATCGAGGGTGTAGGCGGTCTCCTCCACCACAGCCCTTCCACCGTAGAAGGCCTGCGTGAGCGCCACGCGTCCCTCGGCATCGTAACCCAGCTGTGTCACCCTGCCCCCCCCC
>NZ_NPJL01000004.1:0-26131 GCF_002251325.1 Prevotella sp. P4-67 | reverse complement strand
TTTTCGGGGACGATTTTTGCTTTTTACTCTCACCACACATCGTAGACAGAACGCCTCGTAAACGCCCGATAATGACGCCTGACCACGCCGATAAAATGGAAATAACGGTAGTTTTTCAGTGCCCTCCGTGAAGGCAGGCTGCACCTCAAGAATAAAAATAAACAAGTTTATTTTGTATTCTCTTCGGTTTGCACTACCTTTGTAACATATTAAGATAACATGGAATATACGCTGAATATACGTGGACGCCTTATGGACCTTTCGCATCCGCAGGTCATGGGAATAATCAATGTGACGCCCGACAGCTTCTACGAGGGCAGCCGCAAGCAGACCGAGCGCGAGATAGCTATGCGCGCAGAGGAGATACTGGCCCAGGGCGGCAGCATGATAGACATCGGAGCCTTCTCGACCCGTCCGGGTGCCTATGAAGTGAGCGAAGAGGAAGAGGGACGGCGACTGCGCTGGGCTCTCAACATCGTGCGCCGCGAGGTTCCCGAAGCCGTGGTCTCGGTAGACACCTACCGTCCGGCACTCGCCCGTCGGTGCATCAACGACTGGGGTGCCGACATCATCAACGATGTGAGCGAAGGCGGTCTGACGGGCATCGTCAACACGCCGATACACGAAGCGGAAAACATGTTTGACATAGTGGGCGAACTGAAGTGCCCCTACATTCTCATGTCGGTCAAGCCCACGCTGAGGGAGATGATGAAAGCCTTTGCCGGAGAGATACAGCAGCTGCGCGACCGCGGCGCCAAGGACATCATACTCGACCCGGGATTTTGCTTCGGCAAGACCCTCGAGCAGAACTATGAACTCATGGCCGACATGGCCGCACTGCAGGCACTCCATCTGCCCGTTCTGGTGGGCATATCGCGCAAGTCGATGATATGGAAGCTCATCGGGGGCACTCCCGCCACAGCTCTGCCCGGCACCACAGCCCTCCACGCACTGGCGGTGGAACGCGGCGCCTCGATACTGCGCGTCCACGATGTGGCAGAGGCGGTGCAGACCGTGGCGGTGGTAGAGAAAATGAAGCAATCACTAACCAAAGAAGTTATATAACGTGTTTTTTGATTTTGGCATAAAAGACATAATCGACATCCTGCTGGTGGCGCTGTTGCTCTACAACATCTACCGGCTGATGAAGGAAAGCCGGTCGCTCAATGTGTTCATCGGCATCATGGTGTTTGTGGTGTTATGGCTCTTCGTGACCCATGTACTCGAGATGCGCCTGCTGGGAGCCATCATGGACAAACTGGTAAGCGTGGGTGTACTGGCCCTGCTCATCCTCTTCCAGGAAGAGATACGCAAGTTTCTGTACAGTCTGGGCGCCCATCAGCGGTTCAAAAACATCTTCCGCCTGTTCTACACCGCCACCAAGAAGGAGGATGAGGACAAGGAGGCCATCATGCCCATCGTGATGGCATGCATGAACCTGTCGCGCGGCAAGGTGGGCGCACTTATCGTCATCGAGCGCACCACCCCGCTGACCGATATCATGGAGACGGGCGATGTAATCAATGCCAACATCAACCAGCGGCTCATCGAAAACATCTTCTTCAAGAACTCGCCGCTGCACGACGGTGCCATGATTATCGCCCACCGCCGCATCCAGGCTGCGGGCTGCATCCTGCCCGTGAGCCACGACATGGACATCCCCAAGGAACTCGGTCTGCGCCATCGCGCCGCCATGGGCATCTCCCAGAGCTCTGACGCCATAGCCATCGTGGTGAGCGAAGAGACGGGCCGCATAGCCGTGGCCATCCGCGGCACTTTCAGACTGAGACTCTCTGCCGAGGAACTCGAGAGTATCCTCGCCCAGCAGCTGATAAGCTGAGGGCAGAGACAAAGAAAAAATAGATGCGTGCAAAGGGGTGATTATCAAAAAAAATTACTACTTTTGCAGCGGCTTAACGTGAACCGCTAAAACCATAAGGAACTAAGTTAAGAATAGATATAGAATAACTATGGATTTATTACAACAGATTGTAGCGCGCGCCAAAGCAGACAAGCAGCGCATCGTGCTTCCTGAAGCTGAAGAGGAACGCACTCTTAAGGCAGCCGACAAGGTATTGGCTGACGACATCGCAGACATCATTCTCATCGGCAACCCTGCCAACATCCACAAGCTCGCCAAAGAGTGGGGCTTGGAGAATATCGACAAGGCTACGATTGTGAATCCATCTGACAATCCCAAGAGCGAGGAATACGCCGCTCTGCTCGCCGAACTCCGCAAGAGCAAAGGCATGACTATCGAGCAGGCTCGCGAACTGGTGAAGAACAACCTGTACCTCGGTTGTATGATCATCAAGACCAACGGCGCCGACGGTCAGATTTCCGGCGCACTGAGTACCACTGGCGACACACTGCGTCCAGCTCTGCAGATAATCAAGTGCGCTCCCGGCATCTCATGCGTGAGTGGCGCTATGCTGCTCATCACTGACCAGAAGCAGTATGGCAAGGACGGCGTAGTAGTCATGGGCGACGTGGCTGTAACCCCCAACCCCACTGCCGACCAGCTGGCCCAGATAGCCTACACCACAGCCCAGACCGCCCACAGCGTGGCTGGCATCGAAGAGCCCCGCGTGGCTATGCTGAGCTTCTCGACCAAGGGCAGCGCCAAGGATGCCAAGGACAAGGCTACCGGCAAGAGCGTCTACATCATAGACAAGGTGATTGAGGCCACACAGATAGCCCACGACAAATATCCTGAACTCAAGGTAGACGGCGAGCTGCAGGCCGACGCCGCCCTCGTGCCCGCTGTGGCAGAGAAGAAGGCCAAGGATTCTGACATCGCCGGCAAGGCCAACGTGCTGGTAGTGCCCAACCTCGAGGTAGGCAACATCGGCTACAAGCTGGTACAGCGTCTGGGCGGAGCCATCGCCATCGGCCCCATCCTCCAGGGTATCGCACGCCCCGTCAATGACCTCAGCCGCGGCTGCTCGGTCGACGACATCTACTACATGGTCGCCATCACTGCCTGCCAGGCACAGGACGCCAAGAAAGCATAACCGTTAAAACAAGAAACAGACAATGATAGTATTAGTATTGAACTGTGGCAGCAGCTCCATCAAGTACAAGCTGTACAACATGGACGACGAGAGCGTGCTGGCACAGGGTGGCGCCGAGCGTATAGGCTTGGACAACGCCTTCGTGAAAGTGACACTCAAAGACGGCAGCAAGGAAAAGGTAATGCACGACATGCCCGACCACAAGGAAGGCGTGAAGTTTGTATTCAGCCTGCTGCTCGACCCTAAGTATGGTGCGCTGAAGAGCCTCGACCAGATTGACGCCGTAGGTCACCGCATCGTGCAGGGTGGCGACCTCTTTGAGAAGAGCTGCATCGTAACCAAGGAAGTAGAGGACGGTATCGAGAGCCTCTGCGACCTGGCTCCCGTTCACAATGCAGGCCATCTGCGTGGCATCCGTGCCGTCGACGCGCTCATGCCCCATACTCCCCAGGTGACTGTCTTCGACAACGCCTTCCATTCGACTATGCCCGCCTACGCTTATCTCTACGCCGTGCCCTACGAGCTGTACGAGAAGTACCACGTGCGCCGCTATGGCTTCCACGGAACCAGCCACCGCTATGTTTCTCAGCGCGTGTGCGAGTACCTGGGTGTGGATATCAAGAAGCAGCGTATCATCACCTGCCACATCGGCAACGGCGCCTCGATTGCAGCCGTTCAGTATGGCAAGGTAATCGACACCTCTATGGGTCTGACCCCATTGGCTGGTGTGATGATGGGGTCGCGCTCGGGCGACATCGACCCCTCTGCCGTAACCTATCTCATGGAGAAGCTGGGCAAGACTCCCCAGGAGATGGCAGAGTTCCTGAACAAGGAGAGTGGCGTGGCCGGCATCACCGGACTCAGCTCTGACATGCGCGAGGTAGAGGCTGCCGACAAGGCTGGCGACGAGCGTGCCCACCTGGCCCTCCAGATGTACAACTATCGCATCAAGAAGTATATCGGTGCCTACGCTGCTGCCATGAATGGCGTCGACATCATCGTGTGGACCGCCGGCGTCGGCGAGAACCAGGAAGGTGTGCGTTGGGACTCTTGCTCTGGCCTGGAGTACCTTGGCGTCAAGATGGACAAGGAGCGCAACCACTGCCGCGGCGTCGAGCAGGTTCTCTCTGCCGACGACTCCAAGGTCAAGGTGGTTATGATTCCTACCGACGAGGAAATCGTTATCGCACGCGACACCGTAGAGCTGGTGTCTAAGGCCAAGTAAAAAAGACTCGCAAGCAACACATGGCACCATCATGGTGCTGCATACACCAAAAGGAGAGCAATCCGTTCAACCTATAGGCTGAGGCGGATGGCTCTCCTCGTTTTATCCAAATTATCTGCCAATTACTCGGTTAACAGATAGAATGACCGCTG
The DNA here is from genome assembly GCF_002251325.1 of Prevotella sp. P4-67. Taxonomy (NCBI): domain Bacteria; kingdom Pseudomonadati; phylum Bacteroidota; class Bacteroidia; order Bacteroidales; family Prevotellaceae; genus Prevotella; species Prevotella sp. P4-67. The sequence continues at coordinate 21,740 of NZ_NPJL01000004.1, read as the reverse complement.
CGCCAGTTCGGTATGATTATATCCCTTGGCATCTTCATACTTGAGCAAGCCACATATACTAAATGCGGACACAAGCGACTGCATATCATAGACTCCTTCATATACTATTGGGTAACTTGGACGGTTCTCTGATTTGAAATTCATATTATCAATCTCCACCTTTAGTCCAGATACACTATAAGGAATCAACCTGAAATTCGAGAAAACAATATTGCCATTCTTGTTTTTATTTACCCGAACCTCGACCATCACATGGGCATCATAACCATCTATTTCCGAATAGACGATATACTTCATCTGCTTAGATCCATCGGCATTGGGCGACACCATAAAGGGCTTTAGAAACGCAGTCTCAGGATAAGAATCGTAATAGTTGGGGGCGTCCTTCAGTTGCTTTATCTGCTTCAAGTTCTCTTCAGATAGCAATCTCTTTATGCCGCTTACATAGGTGCTGATGCGTTCCTTTGTAAGATTGCGTTGCTTGAAGTAGTCATAATTCACCCAATAATACTTAGACAGCATAGCCAACGAGTCATACTGTGCATCGGTCACCTTGTTCTTAATCCATGCGGGCGGCAATTCTCCACGCTTAGTATGTGGCATATAACCAGGGACATGATTCTGCCCATAAGCCCAGCATAGTGCCATCAGCAACATGCTTATCAAAATCGTAATTTTTTTCATAATTATCAGCATTGAGGTTTGTTTTTTATAAATTGTTCGTATAAATCACAAGTCGAATAATCACTAACAGGGTATTTCCAATAATTATTATACTTCGGGGAGTTTGCCCAATTCGGTATAATCGAGCGATACGTTCTCCTCTACATAGGTGGTGACAGACGAGGCCTTGGCAGTTGTTAGCATATCGTTAGCGTTCTCGCTACAGGAAAACAAAAGCATCACATTAATAAAAAAGAATGGAATGCTGTAAAGAATAAACTTTTTCATGCTTTTCTTTTTTAGGGGTTTGACAATGGTGATGTTATCAATGAGCTTATGATATGTCGCAAATTTAATGGATTTTTCTGATAATGAGCAAATATTTTGTGTTAAAAAATCAACATATTATCAATAATCACATAATCGTTTGAAAATAAGCGAGCTGATTAACAAAAACATAACTAATAAAATTTGGTCAGACAAGATAGTCGACTTGTTCCGTAAAGCCATACATGAAAGGAACTCGAACCCTTCCGCAATAATCCCCAAGGCATCGTGGACAGAACGTTTGGACTATCTGCTTAAAATAAATATCGGCAACCTCGGCAAAAAGTTTGAGACATTCAAAAAGGGATTGATAAAGTGCCGTGACCACATCTTCAACTTTCTTGAAGACCCACTAATACCATCAGGGAATAACGGAAGTGAACACGGAATACGCAAGTTGAAAATCAAACTGAAAAACTCCTGTACATTCCGCATCGGTTTAGGAGCAGACGCTTTTCTCGAATTACATTCAATTATCGAAACAGCAAAGAAACACGACAAAACACCATTCAAGCCTTATTCGGGGCTTGAAGACTTGCCATGGTCCTAACGCTGGATAGTTACTCTCGGGCACAGTAATCACAAAAGTTGTTAACAATCAAGCCCGATAATAAACTTTTTTCCATCAAAATCATCAATATAATAACAAAACCAGCCAAAATAAAGGTAAAAAGAAACAGCAAGATGATTATGAACAGGAACTTCAAACTATTCATGGTGGCGTTGCTCCTTGTGACGGCGCCTGCGGTGACCCACGCTAAAGAGTGGACGCTCAAGGACTGCATCGACTATGCCCTTGCCAACAACATCGCGCTTCAGAAGACGCGGCTCGCCAAGGCCAGCGCCAACGAGGACTACCTCCAGTCCAAAGCCGCGTTGCTCCCCTCGCTCAGCGCCAGTACCAGCCACAATGTCAACTACACGCCCTGGATGGCCAGCGGTATCAGCGGCGACGGTTTCTCCAGAGCCAGCGTCGACAAGGTCTACTACAACGGCACTTACTCGGTCTCGGGCAACTACACCCTCTGGAACGGCAACAAAAATCATAATCAAGTCAAGCTCAACAAGCTCGCTACAGAGGCAGCCCAACTCGACTCAGCCACGCAGGCACTGAAGTTGCAGGAACAGATAGCCCAACTCTATGTGCAGATACTCTACTCCACCGAAGCCGTCAGGGTAAACGAGGAGAGCTGTGCCTCGAGCAGACAGAACGAAGAGCGCGGCAAGGAGATGGTGAGCATCGGCAAGATGAGCCAAGCCGACCTCGCCCAGCTCACTGCCCAGCGCGCGCAGGACGAGTACAACGTGGTGCAGGCGCAGAGCAACGTGAAGAACTTCAAGCGCCAGCTCAAGGAACTCCTGCAGATTACCAGCGACGAGGAATTCGACATCGCCACCCCCGCCACTACCGATGACATGGCACTCGACGCCATCCCTGCGCTCAACGGTGTCTACGCCGCCGCTCTCGACAGCCGCCCCGAATTCAAGACTTACCAGAACCAGCTGGCACAAAACGAGCTGAGCATCAAGATTGCCAAGGCTGGCAAGCTGCCCACCATCAGCGCCAACGCAGGCATCTCGACCAACAACACATCGATGAACGACAACGCCCTGGCCCGCCAGCTGAAGACCAACTTCAACATGGGCGCCGGCATAGGCATCAGCATCCCACTCTTCGAGAACCGCACCACCAAGACACAGGTCAACAAGGCGATTATACAGCGCGAGAGCATCCAGCTTGACCTCAAAAACGAGCAGACATCACTCTATTCGACCATCGAGAACTACTGGTTACAGGCGTCAACCAACCAGAGCCAATACAAGGCAGCCAAAGCCAGCAGCGAGAGTGCCCAGACCAGCTACAACCTGTTGAGCGAGCAGTTCAGGCTGGGCCTCAAGAACATCGTCGAGCTGCGCACTGGCAAAGACAATCTGCTCGCAGCCAAGCAGAACGAGCTCCAGGCCAAATATCTCACCATCCTCAACGTCAATATGCTCAAGTTCTACAGAGACGGACGCCTTTAGAGCCGTCTTGCCAACGCTTATTGACATCACAACGCACAACAACAAATAGACATACACGATTATGAAGAAACTGAGAATCAGCAAAATCTGGATTGCCGTCATCGTGGTGGCAGTCATCAGCATTGCTGCCTGGGCACTCTCCGGCGGCAAGGAGAAGGAGGAAATCAACTTCAAGCAAGACCAAGTGGCGCTGAAGACGCTGCAGAACAGCGTGACCGCCACGGGCACCATCGAGGCTGTAACCTCTGTCACCGTGGGTACGCAGGTGAGCGGCATCGTCAGCAAGCTCTATGTAGACTACAATACTCAGGTCAAGAAGGGACAGGTGATTGCCGAGCTCGACAAGACCAATCTCATGAGCGAACTCAACATCGCCAAAGCCAACCTCGCCAGTGCCCAGAGCACCCTCAAGTACCAGACCGCCAACATGGAACGCTACCAGACGCTCTTCAAGAAGGGACTGGTGAGCGCCGATGAGTACGAGAACGCAATGCTCACCTACCGTCAGGCCAAGGAGCAGACAGCCTCGTCGAGAGAGAGCGTACAGAGAGCGCAGACCAATCTGGGTTACGCCACCATCACCTCGCCCATCGACGGCACCGTGATTTCCAAGAGCGTGGAGGAAGGCCAGACCGTGGCTGCCAGCTTCAACACCCCCGAGCTCTTCACCATCGCCAAGGACCTGACCAATATGCAGGTGGTAGCCAATGTCGATGAGGCCGACATAGGCGGCGTCAAGGAGGGCGACCGCGTCACCTTCACCGTCGACGCCTACCCCGACGATACCTTCGAGGGCGAGGTCAAGCAGGTGAGACTCGAGCCTACCACCACCAACAATGTGGTGACCTACGAGGTGGTCATCTCTGCCCCCAACGCCGACCTCAAGCTCAAGCCCGGACTCACCGCCAACGTCACCATCTTCACCCAGGAGCGCGCCGGAGTTCTCGCTGTGCCCAACAAGGCTCTCCGCTTCACTCCCACCAAGGAGACCGTGGGCAAGGACATGAAGATTGTCGACTGCAAGGGCAAGAACAAGGTATGGACGCTCAGCGACAAGGTGCTCACCGCCCACCCCGTCACCATCGGCCAGACCGACGGCATGAACACCGAAATCACCAAGGGTCTGAAGCAGGGCGACAGGATTGTGACCGAGATTGTGGTCAACACCCCCGATGCCGACGAGGCTCCGCAGCAGAGCCAGGGACTCATCTCAGGCCCCGGCCCAAGAAAGAAGAAGTAAGCCAAGGACAGGATAACCATATACAGAAAGGACTATTATGGCTGATACAACCAACAACGACAACCGCCGAGTCGTGATAGAACTCGACCACGTGCGCCGCGACTTCCAGGTGGGCGACGAGACTGTGCACGCCCTCAAGGGAGTGAGCTTCAAGATCTACGAGGGCGAGTTTGTCACCATCATGGGCAAGTCGGGCTCGGGCAAGTCCACCCTGCTCAACCAGCTTGGCTGCCTCGACACGCCGTCGAGCGGCGAATACTACCTCGACGGTGTGAGCGTGCGCACCATGAGCCGCAACGACCGCGCCATCCTGCGCAACCGCAAGATAGGGTTCATCTTCCAGAACTACAACCTGCTCCCCAAGACCACCAGCGTGGAGAATGTCGAGCTGCCGCTCATGTACAACCCCGCTATGGGTGCCGACGAGCGCAAGGAGCGTGCCATCGCCGCCCTCGAGGCCGTAGGACTGGGCGAGCGACTCTACCACAAGAGCAACCAGATGTCGGGCGGACAGATGCAGCGCGTAGCCATAGCCCGCGCGCTGATCAACAACCCCGCCGTAATCCTCGCCGACGAAGCCACGGGCAACCTCGACACGCGCACCAGCTTCGAGATACTCGTGCTCTTCCAGAAGCTCTACGCCGAGGGGCGCACCATCATCTTCGTGACCCACAACCCCGACATCGCCCGCTACTCGAGCCGCAACATCGAGCTGCGCGACGGCCACATCATCAGCGACACCCCCAACGAGCACATACTCTCTGCCGCCGAGGGGCTGGCTGCGCTGCCTATGTCCACCGACGAGTAGCCCCCAGGTGACACTCACCCACAACAAGACCATCACACACCAAACAGAAGGATATGAATTATCAGAATCTATTCAAGATAGCCCTGCGCGCCATAGGCGCCAACAAGATGCGCTCCTTCCTCACCACCCTGGGCATCATCATCGGCATCGCCGCCGTCATCACCATGCTCGCCATAGGTCAGGGCAGCAAGGCCAGCATCAAGGCCAACATCGCCGAGATGGGCAGCAACATGATTATGATATCGCCCGGAGCCGACATGAGGGGCGGCGTGAGACAGGATGCCTCATCCATGGAGACGCTCAAGCAGGCCGACTACGAGAGCATCAAGGAAGACTGCAACTACATCAGCGCCATCTCGCCCACGGTCAACAGCGCGGGGCAGTGGATTTACGGCAACAACAATACCCAAAGCTCCATCTACGGCGTCAATCAGGACTACCTCAGTATACGCCAGCTCAAGGTCGCCGACGGTGAGATGTTCACCGACGCCGATATCAAGGCGGCAGCCAAGGTCTGCATCCTCGGCCAGACAGTGGTCGATTACCTCTTCCCCGATGGCAGCGACCCCATCGGCAAGGTAGTCCGCTTCAACAGCATCCCCTTCCGCGTCGTTGGGGTACTGCAGAAGAAAGGCTACAACAGCATGGGAATGGACCAGGACGACCTGGTGCTTGCCCCCTACACCACCGTCATGAAGCGCATCATGGCCCAGACCTACCTCGGAGGCATCGTCTGCTCGGCCATCACCGAAGAGGCGTCCGAGCCCGCCCAGAACCAGATTACCGACATCCTGCGCCGCAACCACAAGCTCAAGGATGCCACCGACACCACCGAGGCCGACGATGACGACTTCAACATACGCTCGCAGGAGGAAATCTCGAGCATGATGAACTCCACCATGTCTACCATCACCATCCTCCTGGGCAGCGTCGCCGGCATCTCGCTGCTCGTGGGCGGCATCGGCATCATGAACATCATGTATGTCTCGGTCACCGAGCGCACCCGCGAGATAGGACTCCGCATGAGTGTGGGCGCCCGAGGCATCGACATCCTCAACCAGTTTCTCATCGAGGCCATACTCCTTTCGGTGACAGGAGGCATCATCGGAGTCATACTGGGAGTGACCCTCTCGCTATGCCTCAACACCTTCCTCCACATCGCCACGCAGATAGAGCCGTGGAGCATCATCATGAGCTTCGCCGTATGCACCCTCACCGGCGTCTTCTTCGGCTGGTATCCCGCCAAGAAGGCAGCCCGTCTCGACCCCATCGAGGCCATACGCTACGAATAATGTCACCCTCACCACGGGAGCCATCACTCTCAGAGCTAAAAAAAGCAGCGCCGTCACTGGCGCTGCTTTTTTGGTGGTTATAGGACTATCGGTACCATGAGTTTCAGACACACGTTGCGACCCATATTGTAGACGCCGCGGCGCCCGGTCAGGGGGTTGGTGTCGAGATACTTCAACCGGCTCAGATGGTTCTGGTAGACACGGTCGGTGAGGTTCTCGCCCGCGAGGGCGAGGGTGCAGATGCGCCGCCCACGGCTCTTGATGTCGGCACCGGCATAGAGATTGAGCAGCGTATACGACGGTGTGGGAGTCTCGGTGTCGTTGGCGGTATAGCAGTGGTTCTGCCGCAGATTGCAGTCGGCCTCGACCTTGACATAGAGGTGGTCTACCCAGCGGCTATTGCATATCAACTCGTATCTCACATCGGCTCTCCAGCGCGGCGCAGGGGTAAACGGCAGATACCGCGACTCTGCCGGCTGATGCAGCTGCACCGAGTTGACATAAGAGAAGGCGTTGCCGATGTGCAGGCGCTCCACGGGGTGCACGTCGACACTCACCTCGCCGCCCAGGATGCGGGCGTCGCCCGAGCTAAACTGGTAGACAGGCGTGCCGTCGATGACCACGGGGCGCTGCTGAGCGTCGGCCATACGCCGGCTGTATACATAGTGGTCTATGCTATTGGCAAACAGCGCCACCTCTGCCGACACCAGCGTCGACGAATAGGTCATGCCGAGGTCCATCTGCCAACTCTGCTCCGCACCCAGCGCCTGGTTGCCCAGTTCGTATCGGCTCGTGCCCTCGTGCACGCCGTTGGCAGAGAGCTCGCTGATGTTGGGCGCACGGAAACCACGTGCCAGATTGAGCTTGAGCTGCAGTCCGTCGGCCACCTCATAGGCCATGCCCACGCTGCCGCTCACGCCGTCGAAGCCGCGCCTGAGTTCCTTGAAGCGCCAGCCCCCGTCGGCCTCAGCATCGGCGAGGGCGTCGCTGTGCAGATGACGGTGGTCCACTCTCACGCCGCCACTCAGACTGATGCGGCCCATCTCCCGGCTCACCGTGGCAAACACGCCGTAGTCGAAGAGCCTGTAGGCGGGTATCAGAAACTCCTCTCCCCGGTTGAGCGACCGTTGCCACATGCCGTTGATGCCCGTAGAGAATTTCCATCCGCCCCTCTCGGGCGAGAGGTAGTGCAGATCGTAGTTGACGGTATGGAGCATGAAGTCGAGGCCACACTCCTGGGGATGCTCCTCGTCCTCAAACTCCTGCCGGCGGTTGTGCTGGTAGCCCAGGAGCAGCCTTATGTTGCCCTCGCCCACCATCCATGAGTTGTCTGCCACCGCCTTGTAGTGGTGTATCTGCTGATACGGCATGGGCTTGCCATAGCTCTTGGGGTCGTAGCCTTGAGGCACCTCCAGCGCGCCAGTGTGCGGGTCGCGCTCGCCCTCCACGATGCCGGGCGTGAGGTGATAGTAGCTCAGCGTGAGATGCGTGTGGCCCTGGCGGTAGTTGCATCCGAGCAGCTGGCTTAACGACTGCTCGCGCAGGGACGACCCGTAGACATAGCCGTCATAGGCGTTCTTGTAGGCATGGGCCATCTTGCCGCTGTAGCGCGTGTCCCACACCATAGCCCCCTTGTGTCCGGCAAAGTCGAGCGAGTAGTCCAGCAGCCCGCTGTTGGTCTGATAGCCAGTGGCGACATTGGCGCTCATGTCGCCAGCCATCGGCACGGGTGAGCGATGGAAGATGATGACGCCCGCCATAGCGTCAGAACCATACATGAGGCTGGCAGGCCCCTTGAGTATCTCTACCGAGTGTACCGAGTGAGGGTCTATCTCCACGCCGTGCTCGTCGCCCCACTGCTGGCCCTCCTGCCTGATGCCGTCGTCGACCACCACCACGCGGTTGTAGCCCAGTCCGCGTATCACCGGTTTGGAGATACCGCTGCCGGTGGTAATCTGCGCCACGCCGGGCTGGCGGGCTATGGCGTCGATGATGTTGGTGGCGGGCTGCATGGCCAGCTGGCGGGGCGAGATGAGGGTTACGGGAGCGGGCGACTGGCTGAGTCGCTGGCTGCCGGTGAGCCCGGTCACCACCACCTCGCCGAGCTTCACGGTGGTCTCGGTCAGGGGCAGATGGCGTGTAGTGTCTTGCGGCTCGTTTATAGCCATAGCCGGGGCTGTGGCCGACGCGCACAGGGCGGTCAGCCATATCGTTGTCTGTATTGTGTTCATTTTGTTTCTACTTATTATGTGTATCGACGACCGTTGCGCCAGGGCGCGGGCATGCCTGTCGTGCCCCGCCGCTGCTGCGGTGGTCATCATCTGTGATGGTCTGGGGTGGCGCCGTGGTCATGGATAGCGGCTCGTATCATTTGATACGTGGGCTCGTTTCGTAAGGCACGTGAGTTCGTAACATAAGGCACGCGTCCACGTATCATCCGTCACGAACCGGCAGCAGGGCTTGCGGCGCCGCCAGAGATGACTCCGACAACAGGCAAGACAATGCGCCGCGACCGCTATAGACGACCACGAAAGGCTGGGAAAAAATGGCTGCAACGGCTGTTACAGTCCAGAGACATAATAAGGAGGTGCTCGGGCTGGGCTGGCGGCGTGGGCGCGGCGCATACAGGGGGCTGCGGCCACACGGCGCAACATGCAGAACGGCACGGCAATGACCGCGCACGTGAGCAGGAGTGGTGGAAGATAGGGTATACTCTGCAACTGGCAGAGCACACAGGCATGCAGGGCGGGCTGGAAAGCCACCAGGTGGCCGTCGTGATGTACATTGCGGGCGCAGTCTTCACAGTAGAAGGCAGCATCGGCCTCCTGCACGCCATCATGGCGGTGCAGCGTGACGGCCAGCAGCATGGGCACATAGACCAACAGCAGCAGCCATGAAGAGCGCAGACGCTTGTAATTGGTATCCTGCATACGACTGCAAAGTTAATCATTTGCTGCCTAAGTCAAAGGCAAATCTCCTGATTTCTATCTACTGTTAATCTTTTTTTGCAGATGCCCACGCCGCCGTCGGCGGTCTATCGACTGCAGCTGATGATGTCGGCAGCCTTGTCCTTGTCGCTGTCGAAGGTGAAGAGGCGGTAGATGGTGGCAGCGTTCTGCACATCCACGATGCGCGACGCCATCAGTCCGAGCACCTTGAGCCGCTCGTCGCTGAAGGAGAAGAGCTTCATCAGTTCGGCGGTCTGCTGGCAGGTGAAGCAGCAGCCCAGACACGCCACCTCTATCAGGTCGTACTTGGTAGAGTCAAAGCCCGCACGCTGTATCTTGCCCCGCAGTATGCCAAACGAGGATTCGTCGAGGCTGGCGTCGTAGTAGTCGGGCACTATGGGGCACCCCACCTCGCCACCGCGACGGGGCTCGCGGCTGCCTGGCGCCCCGCTCTCATAGACGGGCACCAGCTGCGAGTCGTAGGAGACTACGCGTCCGCTGAGGTCAAAGCCTATGAGGGTTCTACGTACATTGCCCGAGAGCGATACGCCGCTGCGGTATTCCCATCGGTCGCCCGAGGCATCGAAGCTGGTCAACTTGGGCTTGCCGAGTATGGCCTCTACCTGCTGTTTGGTCATCCCGCGCTCTACGGTCTTGCTGTTCTTGGCGAGTGCAGACTGGCATACTGCCAGCATCATCAGTGTTGTGGCGATTAGCGCCAACCATTCATTTCTCTTCATGGGTCTCTATGTGTTTATGGATGTGATTGTATCTATCTTATGCCTGCAAAGTTAGCACATCTGCACGCAGCAGCCGAGACATAATCCCTAAAGGTGGCGGGGGAATTCCCTAAAGATGCAGAGGGATTGACCCGCTGCCGCCAGCGGCACCAAGCAGCGAAGTCAACCTGGCGCTGACGGTCGCCGCTGCAAGAGAGGTGGAACTATCATCTGCCTCCAAGCCGCTACTGACTCAATAGCGGCGATGTTATTGGTCATGGTGGTAGGCCGCATGATTATCAAAAAGTTGACAAAAGCCTTGGTAATATGGAAATAGAATCATATTTTTGCAAATTGATGAAGTGTGTAACGTTATAAACAAGAAGATAATGGCAATAGAATTAAAGACAATACCTGTCCTTCATGATGAGGCTGCAGCTCGCTTCGTTGAAGCTGCTGATGAGGCATTGCAAAAGCGTGGCTCCATTGACTTCTCCAAACAGTTAGCCAAAGCCCGAGCTATATTAAAGCGTTCTAAACTGTATATTTAACATGTTAGAACGATGTGATTTCATGGAACTTACAGAGGAAGTCTTGCAGCAATGCAATGGCTTCACTTGTAAGGATGCTGACATTACAGAGTTCTCACCCATGACTATGCCGACTACACCTATCAGTTGTTAGGAAAATCATATTGCTTTGTCAAACCGGACACATCTGAAATCGTCTGTGCTTTCACAGTCGCCAATTCAAGTGTAAAGGTTGCTTCTCTTCCTTCTGGCCTTAGAAACAAACTAAATAGAAAGATACCCAATGCCAAGCGCAGTCCCCAATATCCCGCTGTATTGGTCGGCCAATTGGCTGTAAGCGACTTGTTTAGTGGCCATCATATTGGAGACGAGTTGTTAGACTTCATCAAATCATGGTTTATCGACCCATTAAATAAAACGGGATGCCGTTATGTCATCGTAGATGCCGTCAACCATCCCAAGGTATTTGACTATTATCAGCGAAACGGTTTCAAGTTTCTGTTCTCCTCTGATGAGGAAGAATGGGTATTCTTACATAACAAGGGCCATGAGCCAACCGCTCCTGTAGAACCTATGAGAACGCGGCTCATGTATTTTGATTTGATTTATCTACGTACATAATAATAAGGTAAAGACATTGCCCCCATCGGGCGCACCGAAAGAAAGACTACTCAAGGGCATCACTACATTGTAGGCAGTAATGAAATCCATACGGATGCGTTACTGCCTAAAATTATTTTATACCTATTTCCACCTATGTATCATGTGCATCGAGTTCTCGTCAATGGAGACGCAACCCACCACAACCCTGACCATTACCGCTTCGACTCCTACTTAAGAAGAAGCATGGACTATGGGCGTAGCGACAGCCTTGCAAAAAGCAAACGGCAACGCACTGGGCGCTGCCGTTTGTTCGGGAGTCCTGTCTACAGGATAGAAATATGTAGAGGGGCGTGGGTTAGTCGAGCTCTTCGTCAGCCTCGTAGCCACCCATCTCCCGGATGGCGTTCTTGAGCATGGTGTGCTGCTGGTAGAGGTTGTTGACGGGCTCTTCGCCACGGGTATAGTCGTGCATGGGCGCTTTGAGGAAGAAACTCAGGAAGCGCTGGATGCCATAGCGTCCGGCACGGGCGGCGAGGTCGCTCAGCAGCGCCAGGTCGAGCAACAGCGGAGCGGCGAGGATGGAGTCGCGGCAGAGGAAGTTGATCTTGATCTGCATGGGATAACCCATCCATCCGAATATATCTATATTGTCCCATCCCTCCTTGTTGTCATTGCGCGGCGGATAGTAGTTGATACGCACCTTGTGATAATACTGCGTGTCCTCGTCGTTGCCATGTCCGTAGAGGTCGGGCTGGTCGGTGGGCTTGAGGATGGTCTCGAGGGTAGAGAGCTTGCTCACCTCCTTGGTGTGGAAGTTGGCGGGCTCGTCGAGCACCAGTCCGTCGCGGTTGCCGAGGATGTTGGTCGAGAACCAGCCACTCAGTCCGAGGCAGCGCGTACCGATGATAGGCGCAAAGCCACTCTTGACGAGCGTCTGTCCGGTCTTGAAATCCTTGCCGGCAATGGGCATGTGGGTCTGCTCAGCCAGCTGCCACATGGCGGGTATGTCGACCGTGGTATTGGGGGCGCCCATGATGAAGGGGGCACCCTCTGCCAGCGCTGCATAGGCGTAGCACATAGAGGGAGCGATGTACTGGCGGTCGTCGGCCTTCATGGCAGCCTCAAGGGCTTCGAGGGTGCCATGCACCTGCATGTCGACAGGCACATAGATTTCGGTGGAAGCCGCCCAGAGCACCACGATGCGCGCACAGCCATGCTTGCGCTTGAAGTCGCGTATGTCCTGACGCAGCGCCTCGACCATCTCCCATCGCGTGTGGCATGGCTTGACATTGTCGCCATCGAGCCGCTTGGCATAGTTGCGGTCAAAGGCTGCCGGCATGGGCACCACCTGCTCCAACTCGTCGCGCACGGGCAGGATGTCCTTCTCCTGGAGCACCTGGGCATACATGGCTGCCTGGAAGGCATTCTGGGGATAGACATCCCAGGTGCCGAAGACGATGTCGTCGAGCTGCGCCAGCGGCACGATGTCTGAATAATGGAGATACTGGCTGTCGGAGCCGCGTCCCACGCGTATCCGGTCGTACTGGGTCATCGACCCTATGGGCTTGGCGAGACCTCGGCGGGTCATAAACACACCTGTCATGAAGGTGGTGGACACGGCGCCACAACCTACAAGCATAATTCCCAACTTGCCATCGGCTGGGAGAACATTGGTTTTTCTCATACTACACAATTAAGTTACACCGCAGAGCAGCCATAAGGGCTGGCGCTGCACGATAATTCATAATACACTCGCTGCAAATGTAGAGAAAGTTGGGTGAAGGGCAATGCCTCGGATGTGTTTTTTATGAAAAACGTGGCTGTTTTTCACATTTTTTGCGAGTTCAGGACTACCCGTCAGCCAACTATCACTGGCAACGGGCACACAGACAGCCCCCACTCGGGCGGACGACAAGGCGGCAGAGACAGAGGCGGAACCACGATTTGTCATGAAAAACAAAGGATTTATGGCTTTACTCTTGCTCTTTTTGCGATTTATTGCGAACTTTGCAGTCTACAAATAACTTACTACATAAGCAATAAAAGAGATGAAGACCACAACCCTCGCCCTGATGAGAAGCGCCGTACTGGCGCTGCTCGCTACCATTGTGTCTACAACCATAGCCACCAAAGCACAGACCCCGACCGGGAAAAACCGGCTGAGGGTGGCGTCGTACAACATACAGCACGGTATGGGTATGGACGGGCGCCTGGACTATCTGCGCACAGCCCGGGTGCTCGAGAAAATCAATGCCGACGTGGTGGCGGTGCAGGAGGTGGACAGCATGACACGCCGCACGGGTCACACCTATGCCCTGGGCGAGATAGCCGACGCGATGCGCTACTATGCCTCGTATGCCGCGGCCATAGACTTCGACGGCGGCCGATACGGCATAGGCATCCTCTCGCGACAGCGTCCGCTGCGGATAGAGCGTAGGGCACTGCCCGGACGCGAGGAAGCACGCGCCATCATCGTGGCAGAGTTCAAGGACTACGTGTTTGCCGCCACCCACCTGTCGCTGACCGAGGAAGACCGCATGGCGTCGCTCGCCATCATCACAGAGATGGCACGGGCGAGCCGCAAGCCCTTCATCATAGCCGGCGACATGAACGCCGAGCCAGGGTCTACATTCATCGGCGAGCTGGAGAAAGACTTCCATATCTGCAGCAAGAACGCCAAGTCGTGGCCCGCAGACTCTCCGCAAGCCTGTCTGGACTATATCGCCGCATACAAGAGCTATGGCGACGTGAAGCGGCCGGGAGCCGACGACGAGTGGGCCAACTACCGCCCCTATGTGGGCGAACCAGCGGTGACGCTCAATGCGCAGGTGGTCAACACGCAGGCGTCGGACCACCGCCCCATCTACGCCGACATCGTACTGCCCACGCCCACAGCGCAGCTGCTCACCGCACAGCCCTATCTGCAACTGGCTACAAGGACATCGATGAACGTGATGTTCCAGACCAACTGCGTGGGCCACTGCTGGATAGAATACGGCACCGACACGCTCAACACCCGTAGGGCTCGCGCTCTGATGGACGGCCAGGAGGTGTGCTATGACATCGAAAACAACATAAAGCTCGACCATCTGCAGCCCGGCACCCGCTACTACTACCGCGTGTGAGTGCAGGAAATCCTGCACAAGAGCGCCTATGCCAACCACTTCGGCGGCGACACGCTGCGCACGAGGTTCTACTCGTTCCGCACTCCTGGCGATGACGGCGACTTCGGCTGCCTCGTCTTCAACGACCTGCACGACCAGAGCAAGACCTACGGCAGGCTGAGAGAGCTGGCCAAGGACGAGGACTATGACTTCGTGATATTCAACGGCGACTGTCTGCCCGAACCGCGCAACCGCAACCACGCCATCGACATGATACACCGTCTGGCCGATGGCAAGAAGTTCGGCAAGACCGAAAGCGGAAACGTATGGCTTGACCGCAACCGTACCACTCCCTATGCCTTCTATCAGTTCTGGCTCAACGTCAGTGATGATGATGCCGAGAAGTATATCAAGATATTTACCTCGCTCGACCGCGAAACAATCGAGGCATTGGTGGCAGAGCATCGTCAGGATCCCGGTCGCCGTGTACTGCAGAAGCGTCTGGCCGAGGAAGTGACCACGATGGTTCACTCGCACGAAGACCTCGAGATGGCAATGGCTGCATCCAATATCCTCTTCGGCAAAGCCACCAACGAGCAATTGCGCCAACTCGACGAAGCCACGCTGCTCGATGTTTTCGCCGGCGTTCCGCACTTCACGCTGTCCAAAGACAAACTGAACCAGCCTGCCGTGGAAATCTTTACCTGCGACGAGGCCAAAGTGTTCGCAAGCAAGGGTGAGATGCGCAAGCTCGTACAGGGCGGTGGCGTATCGCTGAACAAGGAGAAACTTGCCACATTCGACCAGATGGTCACAGCCGATGACCTCATCGACGGCAAGTACCTGCTCGTACAGCGTGGCAAGAAAAACTATTATCTGATCACCGTTGTGTGACATCCGAATATCTGCCTCGACACAGGGCAGGCATCATCCTGTCCTGACACGCATACAAATCCAAAATCCGTGCACGCCGTTGCACAGATTTTGGATTTTTTTAGGTTTTGAGACCATGAGCCATGTCAAAACCGTTTCCTATGATAACGAGTCGATTCATTTTCGTCCATTCTTAGTTATATGCCACACCACCATATTTTTGACTAACATAGTTGTAAATGGTATCTCGGTAGTAGTTTATACTTTCTTCGCTATAACTCTCTGGAAGTTCCTGCCACAAAACATCACGTATGGTAATGATAAGAGTAGCACGAGTCGTTGGCTTGTCAAATGGATGATCCATTCCTGCCAACTGTTCCTTTATTTTAGCAAGCAACTCTATGGCTACATCCTTCAGCTTTTTGACTTCGGTCTTTGACAGATTGTCTTTCAATAGGAGGTCATAGAGCGAGAGCTCTTCATCACTCTTGAATCCTTCTCGTACATAACGCTTCTCTTCTTCGCTGAGAGATTGAGACAGATGCATCAACTCTTCGAAGGTTTTCTCTATCGTTGCGCGATTCTGCTCTTGGTTATATGCCTGAATAATCTCTTGGTACTTCTCGTAGAAGTTGATTCTTGATGGATTATCTGCCAGCAGACGGGCCAGACGTTCTTGAAGCAGGTCTTGAATGTCTCTTAGTACGAGGTTCTTGTCTTCACGCCTGGCAAACTCTCTTCGCAATAAATCGAAGTCGATGCCGCTGATGTCAAACCTCCGACCACTACCATCAGCAGCCATCATAGCATTGGAATCTATTTCAAGATGTTCATTGACAATATCATTGATTGCTACACTCAGGTCTGTGATGTCCGCGTGCTTACGCTTTTTCTGTAATTCCTTGTAGATGGCTTCCAGAGCATCTTTCTTTTTGCGCATATCTTCGGTTATATCTTCACGATCGAGATATTTCCAAAGTTTGAGCAAGGTAGTCGCAAATGTGCAGAACGACTTACGGGTTTCAATCTTATCACAAAGTTGGTTTGCTGCCTTCTTCAGAAAGGATAGCTTCTCAAACGACATGGCCTCAATGAGTTCCTGCAATTCAAAACCTTTTTCATGCAGGAATGTTTCCGCTGTCGCAATGATTTCCCAAACATTCTTTATCAGTTCTTCCTTATTGACTGTAGGGTCGTTGCCGCCGTCTCCGCCATCAGGATTAGCTGTATAGTCAGCCAGCGCCTGGCGGAGTGCTTTCACAATACCTATATAGTCAATCACAAGACCATTCGACTTACCTTCTGCCACACGGTTTGCACGGGCTATGGTCTGCATCAAGGTGTGCGCCTTCATGGGTTTGTCAATATAAAGGCATGACAGCGTTTTTACGTCAAAACCTGTCAGCCACATGGCGCAGACAAAGACCACCCGCAGTTTGCCGTCGGCATCCTTGAATTCCTTGTCCAACTCCCTTTTCTCCATCTTCTCACGATGTGGAGTGATATCAAGTCGCCATTTCTTGAATGTCTGTATCTCGTTCTGCTCCTGCGATACAACAACTGCCATTTCGGTTTCTTCCATCCATTGCAGCTTACGCTTCATCTCCTGAACTTCCTGTTGCCATGGATCTTGCTCAATACGTTTGCGTAGAGCCTTTATCTCTTTTTGCCAATACTCCTGCACGTAGTTATACATGCGGACGCAAGTTACCTTGTTGAAGCTTACCATCATGGCCTTACCACTCGTCCACAAGTCGCTATAATGGCGCACAAAGTCCTGTGCCACTACTCGCAGTCGTTTCTCAGCGGTCAACAAATGTACTTCCTGTGCAAACTCACGCTCTAGTTTAGCTTGCTGTGAAGGATCCAAGTCCTCTTCATCCAATCTGGCAGCAATCTCTGCATTGATTTCCGGATTCTTCAGTTCCTGTAGCTTCTCACCACGATTCTCGTAATAAAGAGGCACGGTTGCTTTATCCTCCACGGCACGCTTGAAGTCATAGACCGAAACATACTGCCCGAAGGTACGTGCTGTGATATTGTCATCCCTGAGCAAAGGTGTACCAGTGAAGCCGATACGGTTTGCCGTTGGCAGCATGTGCATGAGGTTGTCGGCAAAGACACCATTCTGGGTACGATGGGCTTCATCACTCATCACAATGATGTCATGGTCAGGATAGATAGGCTCGGCATCTGCCTTGTTAAACTTCTGTATCAATGAGAAAATGAACGAAGGGTTGCCTTGCAGTTTCTGCCGTAGGTCATCACCGCTATGGGCGATGAACTGCTTGGCTTTCAATCCGCCCAACAGTCCGCAATTCTCGAAGGTGTCACTTATCTGTTTGTTCAATTCGTCGCGGTCGGTCAGTACAACTATCGTTGGTGAGCCTTCAAACTTACGTCTTATCTTCTGAGCCAGGAATACCATCGAATAACTCTTGCCAGAGCCTTGGGTGTGCCAGAACACACCCAGTTTACCTTTCATCGCCTCACGATGGCGATACATTTCCACTGCTTGGTTCACCCCGAGGTATTGGTGGTTACGTGCCAGAATCTTCACCGTCGAACCACCGCTATGGTCGAAGAGAATAAAGTTTTCAAGCAAATCCAGCAGGTTCTCCTTCTTGCAGATGCCGCGGAGCATCGTTGGCAGTTCGATGTTGCCATGGTCCAATTCCGTCAGTCGTTTCCACTCATGAAAGAACTCCCACTTTGACCCTACCGTACCCACACGGCTCTCCATGCCATTGCTAAGCATGATCATGGCATTGTGGTGGAACAGGTGAGGGATGGTATCAAGGTAGTCGCGATAGTTGTCGGTATAAGCATTCTGTATGTCCTGGTCATGATTCTTCAGTTCGATGAATATAAGCGGAATACCATTCACGAAGCACACCACATCTGTCCTACGCTTGTGGATAGGTCCCTTTATCCAAAGTTCTCTAACGGCAATAAACTCGTTGTTATCGACATTGGCAAAATCCATGACGCGGGCACGTACCTGTTCTGTCTCGCCATTAGGTTTCAGGCGAGTGACAGGCACACCATCACGCAAATAACCATACTTCTCCTCGTTGATCTGCATCAGCGTCTGCGAGCTCATGTAGCTGGTCATGCGCTCGATGGCTTCCGTCAACTGCTTGTCGGTCATCCAAGGGTTGAGACGTTTCAAAGCCATACGGAGATGGCGCATCAGCACCACCTCGCTTTGAGTCTTACGTCCAAGTGTTCCTTGTTCGCCAAGCACCTCATTGTCGAAAGCATACACAGATTTCCAACCAAGTTCTTGTTCCAGCAACTCGGCTGTCGATTTCTGTATCAGTTGATCTTCGCTATAGTCTTTTGCCATAATGAAACTATACTTTTATCTCTTTATGAAGTTCACTTAATTCTTTTTGAAGCGAAAAATCGTTTTGAAGAAGTTGCGTTTCTCGAATCTTCATGAATTGATGATTCATTTGCAATTGTTTCAACTTTATCTCCAATTCTTTATGGTCATTGGTAGTTGTTTGTAATTTGTCTTGAATAACTTTGATTTCAAACTCCAAATTTCTGATAGCCACAGCATTGTAAAATGCTTCTATTCGATACAGTGAAAGATGTTCACTGCTAGTCATTCGACTGTTTTCTCGCATCACTCTTGTCAATAGTTTGGTAGACTGATTGCTCGACCTAATTGAAAAGAAGGTCAATATCGCAGAGGCAATAATGCTGAGAACTGCAATGGTAATTGTTATAAATTCGTAAGTATTCATATCTATTTATTTTGTCTATACTGCTATCTCGCCGCTCATCAGTTTGGGAAGCAGACGGTCGCGCGCTTCGGTTAGGAAGCGGATTTGAGATTGGAGAGTAATAATACCTAATATATAGTTTGAAACTGTTCTTTCAAAATCATCCAACCATTTCTTCTCAGGAATAAGAATCTTCATTTCACCAATTCTTATTGGACTCACATTTTGTTGAGCAGCTCCATTCGCCAAATTATTGACCTCAATAAACATATCCCTGCTTCTAAATAGACAATATGTATATGCTTTATATGCAGATTTGAGTTTTGCAACTCGTTGGTTCAGTAAATAATTTTTGCCATTAACAATGCAGACTCTGCCAACATTGCCAGTAAGTGAAAGCAGGATATCACCATCTTCAAGGATACAGTGTTTGGGCATCTTTTCCGGAATAGATGCTATTTTACTAACATTTTCTCCGTCAAATGCACCATCCTTTACATTTTTGATTGTCACGATTTTGTATATGCCATCTTCCATAAATGCAGAACTCTTGAAGGCATAACCACTTTGCAATTCTATAATTGTTTTAACAGGCTTCTTCTCCCATCCCTCTGGCACGCCATCGACAATCTTGGTGTTTTCGTGTCCGGGGAAGTGGAGGTCAACGAACCATTCCTTATAAAGCCGCTGCGCCGCTTCCTCCAATAGCTTTATCTGCTTCTGATAGTTCTCTATCAAAGAGTCGTAGCGAGAGAGAATGTTGGCGATTGTACATCTCTGAAAGTATGGGGCACTCACAAGGGAATGATGTGACAAGCGGCTATCAGGATATGTATCCTCTTGAAATCCGATTCCGTAACAATAGTAAGTTGCTTAACATCAAAAAGGAAGAAGAACCTATCGACATTGATAGTCTTACTCCTGAACAGATGAAGGAAATGCTAAAGAAGATGATGGGACAACAATAAAAATCGCAATTCGTTGTGATTTTTACATGTTTTTATGGCAATTCATAGTAAATTATACCCAAAATCGCATTTTATTGAGAATTTGCGTCTTTGTTTGAAAAGAATTGCTTATCTTTGCACCGAAATCGCAATATATTGAGATTATGACACAGCAGGAAATAGGGAATGTCATCAAGGAAAGGCGGAAAAAATTGGGTATCAACCAACAAACATTGGCTGACCTGGCTAGTGTAGCTGTTAATACCGTTGTAGCGATTGAACGAGGCGAGGGTAATCCTCAGCTCGCCACCTTGCTCACAATACTCGATACTTTGGGTCTGCAAATAGACATTAACATCAAGCAACTTGACTATGAGACAGTGTAAGGTTTATGTTCATGACATGGAGGCTGGCATATTGCAAGAGACGGATGCCAGGGAATATGTGTTCACTTATGGTAAGGACTACCACGGCGAGCCAGTTTGCTTGGCAATGCCCGTAAGAAAAGAGCCTTACCGTTCCAACCATCTCTTTCCTTATTTTTATAACATGTTGTCTGAAGGCTCCAATCGCCAGGTGCAATCCATGTTGCATCATATCGATGAAAACGATGATTTTGGTATCATGCTTGCAACAGCAGGGCACGATACCATCGGAGCCGTAACCATTAAACCGATGTGAATATGATAGAGGTCAATGTTTGCCCTTCCACCTTGCAGGAAGGCTTTACCACCTATTCTCCTGTAGCCCGAAAACTATTGTTTGACGGGAAGGAGGTTTTTCATGTGTTGGATTTTGACAGCCCCAACAATGACAGTGCCGACAATGAAGCCTATCTGAAGAATGTAGGACGAATCTCGCTTTCTGGCGTTCAGCCCAAGGCGAGTTTGGTGCTGGATAGTGAGGGACATTTGGTAAAGCCAGTCGAAGGTGAACGTGGAACATACATCTTGAAACCGGCTCCTTCATCCTATGCTTTGCTTGACCGCAAGTATTGTCCAGCCAATGAACATCTGACGATGCAGTTGGCTTCTCAAGTCTATCACATTGAGACTGCCGCTAATGGCATTTGTTTTTTCCAAGATGGTGAAGCAGCCTATCTTTGCCGACGTTTCGATGTCGGACCAGATGGACAGAAGTACAGTCAGGAAGATTTCGCCTCGCTGGCAGGACTTACCAATGCCAATGGTGGCAGTGATTACAAATATAGTAATTTGAGCTACGAGGAGTGTGCCGACATCATCCGCAAATACGTCAAGGCTGCTCCCGTTGAAATCCTAAAGTTCTTCCGCATCGTTGTCTTCAACTATCTTACCCTCAACGATGACGCGCATCTGAAAAATTTCTCACTCATCAACCGAGGTGACGGAGAATACCACCTCACCCCTGCCTACGACCTCATCAATACCAGTCTACATTTAAGCATGCCACGCATCTTCGCTCTTGATAAAGGATTGTTCAAAGAAGGCATGCAACTATCCGATACAAGAAGTGTTGCCCGTAAGGACTTCGAGGAGTTTGGTCATCGCATTGGTATGACTGTAAGATTGGTGAAACGGGAATTGGATTTCTTTGCTAAGGAACATCCGTTGGCCAAAGAATTGATCAACCGTTCCTTCCTGTCAGACCCATTAAAACGCAGCTACTGGCTTTCGTACAACTATCGACGTGCAACGTTGGGATTTAAATGATGCGATTACACTTTTCCAAGGTGTTTTTGCCTCTTTTTATACATTTTTCCAAGATTTACATAAGAATGTCCGAATGACTACTTGTTATCAGTAATTCATTTGGGCATTTATCCCAAATCGGTCATTAGGATTTCTCTGTGTCGTACGGCAAAGAGAAATCCTTTAATTTTTCCCATATAGATAAGAATGATTGTCGTGTTTTTAGTGATCTAGCCAAATATAGGATGTGCTTGTCT